>CAYMXM010000049.1:0-16589 GCA_964394065.1 uncultured Pirellula sp.
GCGTCTCTGCGACTCCGCGTTTCCTTTCCAGCCCGTTAGACCAGCCCCCACTCTTAGCATTCCTGAGCCAAGAGGGAGGCTGGCTCACCGCGCTGGTAGGGGCTTTGAATGGAAGCGGCGGTTATCGGAATGAATTCCGATCTACATTGGGGAGAGCCTACGAGCGATTACGAAGTTCTTGCTGGAGCTTTTGCACAAAAAGGTTCAATGCTTCGGGAGTTTGTTTCTCAAGCTCCGACTTGGGAGTCCGTGGGCGATCGAGGATCTCCTCCAGTGTAAGGATTCTGCCGATCAGAATGCCTTCTTCACGACCTTCTTCGCGGCCTTCTTCACGACCCTCTTCGCGGCCTTCTTCACGGCCCTCTTCGCGGCCTTCTTCACGGCCTTTCGTGAGCAATCGGTCGGCCACGGAACCGGGCTCCGGTTGCACCGGCCAGAATTCGTAAAACAGGTTATCGACCTTCTCTTCTCCCACCTCTGGATTCACGGACATTATGTACTTCCTTATCGTATCGAGCAGATTGGCTACCCAAGGACCGCGGAATTGATCTGCCACATCTCGCAGCACCGGCCGGAGATAAGCCTCCAGGTCCGAGTCTCTTCCATATTTTAACAACATCAACGTGACATTCAAAATCGGTTCACCCGACATTTCCGAGTCCGCCATCCGACTCACATCCAGAATCGGCATCTCTAGCCCAGGAACATAGCGTTTCCATGAATCAGGAACCGGGATCAGCTCGCACAAGCTCTTAGCTACCGTCCATCTCGGTACTCCGTTGTAGATGACCCAAGGAATGATCGGAGTTAACGGGAAATGATTCTCGATTTGATGCTCCCAAATTCGAACGATATACCCCAGAAGCTGCACGACCGTGTTCTTGTCCGGTGCACTCTTGTGATCGACGAGAACGAGCAAGTAAACCTGCCGAGAAACACCCTCCGGAGAAAGAAGAAATTCGTCCACCAAATCGACCGAGAAAAGTCGGTCGGCAAATCGACGCTTCAAATTGGCGTCAATATAACTCGTGTCGGCTTGCTGAAGCGTATCGAGGTTTAGGAACGGAACGAATTCCCCTGGAAGATGCGACCGGATCAACTCTTGAGCCGATTCACGCTGCATCAACGCTCGGTTGAGAAGCCGATCGTGTGGAGATTGGACGCTATCGGTTCCTTCGTTCTTCTCCGAGTCAGTATGAGAAGGGCTCTTTTCATCAGGCGCTTGGTTCATATGGACATTGTAGCCAATTCGAAACGCCACATGAGCGGTGTTCGACGACCGTTAGAAATCCTCTTCTCTCTGCGTCCCCGCGTCTCTGCGACTTCGCGTTTCCTTTCCAGCCAGTAGACCAGCCCCCACTCTTGGCATTCCTGAGCCAAGAGGGAGGCTTCTTTCTTTTTTTTTGTATTCCGTGGGTTCCCTTACACACCAAGAGCCGTTTCAGCGTCAGCAGGGGCTTTGAATGGAGGCGGCGATTATCGGAATGAATTCCGATCTACCCCTCACCCCCGGCCCCCTCTCGGGTCAGCACCATGTTGCGGACAAACTGGAAATATTGCGTCAATCACTTCAGTCTTTTGGGGAGCATTGTTTCTTCAACCAATCTCCGATCGCCTCCAACGCAGCGGGATTGAATGTCTCTTCTATTTCAGCGTACTCGCCCACGCTACCTGTCTTACAACGCTGAAACAAATGGTTGAGGTCGTCAAGGATGATCGAGGTGAATCGTCTGTTTCCTCCCTTGGCTAACGCTCCCTCAATGGCGGGGACATTGAGTTGAGGATCGACTTGCAGATCCTTGGCGCCGTTGAGGATTAACACAGGACAGGTGACCTTTTCTAGGGCTGACTTGGGCTCATAGGCTAGAAAGAACTGAAACCAAGGCGTTCTCAATTGTAGTGCTCCCGCTTCCCATTGCGTACGATCCGACTCGGAGCCTTGATCTCCCAAAACAAGATCCATCGCTTGCCTAGCCGATTCCAGAAACTCCTCGTTAGAATGTTCTCCGCTTTGGAGAGCCAAATCGATCATTGCTTTCTGCATCTTCGATTGCTTTTCGAGGGTTACCGGATCTATGCCACTTGCCTCAAGAATAAGTCGAGACTGGCTTTGGAGTATCTCCCGCCCGTTCACGCCCGTCCCTGCGAGCAGGATCAAGAATCCGATGTCGTGATCCTCGGCAGCAACCATCGGAGCGATGAGTCCTCCTTCACTATGCCCGCACAGGCCAAGCAGACGGCTGTCGATACGAGGATCCTTCCTCAAAAAACGTAGCATCGCTCGAACATCGCTCGCGAAGTCGACCGAGGTCGCCGTTGAAAAGTCACCTGTGGATTCTCCGACTCCTCGATCATCGCAGCGCAATACCGCATAGCCTTGGCGCGTTAGGTAGTCGGCTAAAACGGCGAAGGGGCGGTGCTCAAAGAGAAGTTCGTCTCGATCTTGAGGCCCTGATCCGCTGATCAATAGGACCGCCGGCACATGTGATGCCCCTTTCGGTAGCGTTAGCGTACCTGCTAGCCACACACCTTCCGCTTCGCCATTCTCGATCGCCACCTTTTCGACATCATAGGGAAATGGAGGATGAGGAGTCTGGGGGCGATTAGGCTTTTCTGGAGGAGCCTCCTCCAAAGGGGCTTTGGTCATGGTCAACTTCAGCGGTAAGAGGGATTGTTTCCACAGGCCTTCCAATTGATCCCCAGTGGCATTGAGCTTAGCTTCATAACGCGACTTAAGAGCCGGTATCTCGAAGGTCCAGGAGTCCTTTTCAGATGTCAGCTTGACAACGAAACCTCCCGCCTTTTGGCTCACGCTCTCAAAGAATACTCTGCCGTCTTCATACTCCCGAAATGCGATATCGATCTTCTGAACCACCGCATCGATCTGCCCTTTCCAAATCGTTTTAATAGCAGGCTTAGGCAACTCACGGACGGGGGAGAAGCGTAGTGGAAGCTCTCCGGCTTGTTTCCAGGTTCCATTAAATTCTCCCGAAGCTGGATCCAAGGTAGCAGAATAGATGGCGCCGGTTCCTCGAAGCTCGAAGCGGAGGCTTTGATCATCTCTCAGGAGTTTGGTCAAAGGAAATCGTCGATTACCTTCGTCCAGACTCAGCAACTCTCCTCGCCATTCTTTTTCTTGCGTGGGAGTAGACGCCAATTGTGTCAGGGTGATCGCAAATCGAAAGACACGCACGTCGGCATCCAGTTCTCCGTACCAAAGTTCAGACGATTCGGGCTCGAGGAGGGGAGGGGCATTGTCTGCGGATTCCTGAGCGACACCGGTCGATGGGATGAGCGGGAGCCCACATACAAGCAATCGCAAAACCCAGCAGGCTGCATGGACAAACATAGGAGGGGACTTCGGGTTAGTGGGGATTTCGGTTAGCGCAAGTTTCGTTCCGTCGTTTTCATTTGAGAGTGTAGCATGGTCGTCTCGCCGATGTTGGTAACTAAGGGACAGTTCCTAAAAGGGGCTGCCGAAGTATTCTGCTGGTGGCTTGATTGGAAGTGGGTTAGAGAGTGATAATGGGGTACCTAAAAGGATTTCCTCCGCTTCGCACTCTGGGCTTCTCGACCGCTCTTTACTGCTATGAGGACTACGTATGGCAAAAGCAACGATCATGTTAACTGACCGAAGGAACTGTCCGAAGGCTCCCCATCAGGGTTGCTGGGGAAGTACAGCCTTCGGCAGGCTGACTTTTGGAAATAGATCTGCAGAGGTAACTGCCAGCGGAAATCGATCTTACAACATGGACGTTACAGTCCAAGCAAAAGACTGCTACCTCAACAAACGTTCAACCGAGTTCAATGTGGACATGCCTTACGCAGTCGGCCCAATTGAATGGAAAACGGGCGTCTATGTACATCAATACCCAATGATGTGTTCAGCTGGTTGTATTCATCTGGACCAAGTCGACGCGATAGCATTCTATGAATGGGTTCGAGCAAACGCGCCTGTTCGAATAATCGTCAAAAGCAGTTTTTAAGGGACAGCGTCGCGAGTGCTCGTAACCCTTGTCGGGAATGTCTCAGGCGCCGGGTGGCACGCTCCTGAGGCACGAAGGGCGTGCTGTGAGCCTTGGATGGATGCCTGGTTGCCAGCGCAGTCCCTCGTTTACGCCACGGGTTGTGATCTTCGGGCCTCGCTTACGCGTCGGCCAAACGGCCCAAACACCTTATGTTCGCGCCGATGCATCAGGCCCCCCCGCGTCTCTGCGACTCCGCGTTTCCTTTTCAATACTGGCCGGGCTCTCGTTGCGATTCACACCGAAAATAGTATTGAAGCTAAAACTTACTCTGGGCAAGCAGCATCATTTAATTTCGACTTGCTTTAACGGTCAGGGCTTTCGCTTTGGAAATCAGGGATTTATCAGACTCTAGTTTGACGTTCGATATCGTGTAACGAACCGGTTCGCCTTTGGAGACTTTGAAAGAACTAGATGACGGAAAAAAGACTCCGTTAGTCTCTTGAAAGTCCTTCGCTTCGACCGACAGGTAAGGATTCCTAAGTCCCGATAGGACGAACTTGGCGTCAACAACCCCATACTGTTTGGATGGATCGACAATCAAGGTCCAAACACCGAGGTTGTTCAAACGATCCCAAGCACCACCAGACGCAGTGAGGGTTAACAACTCACCAGATCCCTGCTCAACTCCATCGATCGAGCGAATACAAGGTGAAAAACCTCGCCCTATCGCCCAGCTCATGGAACGGAGCGCAAGGATCAAGGACTCGTCGTCGGGGCCAAAGTGTTGGTGCGTATTGTTGGGGATTTTTTCTAGAACTGTTCCATCAGGAGCAACCCGAAAAAGTATCGAAGTGCTCCTGGATGACGACTTTTGGTCTGAGAAGGAATATACGCGTCCCATTTCGATACTGGCTAACATATTTTTCTTTTCATCGTATGAGACTCTCGACCTTGTGTTTCGCTCCGAATCAACCGAATCTGCTTCGATGCTGTAAGGAATTTCAGGATCGGATAATGCTTCCTGCACGATCCCGACGTCTCCCGCTGAAGCTGTGTAAGTCCATTTCCAGGTAGGGATTGGAATCGTTGAACCACGAACGGGTGATAACGAGACGGTACCTTCTACGGATACAGAGTTCTGGTATAGCGCGTCAAACTGGCTTAGTTTTTCAAGCAACCATTCTGGTGATTCTTGCTGTGGCATAGTGCTCTGCTTCGATGACGAAGCAAGAAGCAGGAATACTAAACCGGTTGTAAGAAGCTGTTTCATTTTTGATTCCTTGGGAGCTGTTCCGAAATAGGGCCCCGACTTGAGCGGGGTTGTATGGGAACGGTGCCCGGCCCCCCTCCCCTCTTTTTTCGTACTCGAGATTCGAGATTCGAGTACGAGTACCGCTGCGCTGAGTACGAAAGAATAGGGTCTAGCCGACTACACTTCCGCCGCGTTCCCTTTCTATCTCCCTTGCATTCCCTTCGCGGTACGCATCAGGCCGACGCATTCGGTTCGATGTTCGTCGCCAGAACTGGAGGTGGCGGCTCGTTCGATCATCTTGTCCCAATCGGCGTTCGGTGCCATCTTTGACTTTCGCAGTAACAGCCCGAACTCGGCGACCGATGTGGCCCACTGCAGGTCGCGATCTCCTTCTGCCAACTCCGAATCGGGAGGATTTTGCAGTACGAACTCCAGCTTCGTGCTTTCGGAAGCCTCCGGTTCTTTGTATCGCAACTTAAGGGTCAACCACTCGTTGCTCAAAGGCTCTGCGTCCGGTCGCTTCACGGTCGCCTCTTCGGCTAGGGGAGCTGATTTGTACTTCGACTCGCTCCCAGACTCGGTGAGATTGGGTTCGCGGAGGGAGGCTGGGACGACTTCATAGATGGCGGTGACCGAATGTCCCGCACCGATGTCTCCCGCATCCTTCTTGTCGTTGTTGAAGTCCGCGTTTTTCAGATGGCGATTCTCATATCCGATGAGTCGATAGGCTCGGACGAGAGTTGGGTTGAAGTCCATCTGCACCTTCACATCCTTCGCTACCGTCACCAAGGTTCCGGAAAGCTCGTCGACCATGAGCTTCTTCGCTTCTCGATCGCTATCGACCATCCCATAGACGCCATTCCCATCTCGGGAAATTCTTTCCATCAATCGGTCGTTGTAGTTGCCTTGTCCAAACCCGACGCAAGTCAAGAAGATATTCTCCTTGGCCCGCTCTTTCACCAGTTCCACCAACGCATCATCGTTGGTGACCCCGACATTGAAATCACCGTCGGTGCAAAGGATGACGCGATTCGATCCACCCGAGACAAAGTTGTTCTTAGCGATCGAGTAAGCGAGCTGGATCCCTGCACTGCCATGGGTCGAACCCGATGCACGCAGATTGTAGATCGCCGATCGAATCCGTTCCTTCTCACTACCAGGAGTGCTTTCCAATACGCAGCCCGCAGCTCCAGCATAGACGACGATCGCGACTCGATCCTCCTCGTGCAACCGATCGGTGAGCATCGATATAGACCGTTGTACCAAAGGTAGTTTGTTCGGAGCGTCCATCGACCCAGAAACATCGATTAGGAACACCAGGTTGCACCGGGGGCGTTCTTCCTCGGCAACTTTCTTAGCTTGAATGCCGACTCGAACGATCTTATGAGAGGCGTTCCATGGGCAAGGAGCCAACATCAGACTTGCAGCGAAAGGTGTATCCCCCGTCGGGGCTTCGTAGTTGTAGGAGAAGTAGTTGATCATCTCTTCGATACGAACCATGTCGGGAGAGGGGAGCCTTCCTAGTTGTTGAATCGATTGTCGGATCTTGCTGTAAGCTGCGGTATCGACGTCGATCGAGAATGTGGTGACAGGTTGCTCGCTGGCGTTTTGAAAGGGTTTCTCGACGATTGCTTCGAAGCGGTCTCCCGAGGGAGGTTCCACCGGAACGATCGGGGGCCTTACGAAGTTATTTCGGAGTTCGGGGGGGAGTGCACCTTCGGGCATCCCTCCAGGGTAGCGATGAAGCGGGATCTGCTCGACGGTCACGTCGGAGGGGGCTATCGACAACGGGGTGGAGCTCTGCAACCCTCTGTTCAGCGCCTCGGACTCGCTTTTGAGTTCACCCATGCCGCCCATTCCCCCAATGCTCATGCCACCTCCCATGCCCATGGGTTGGGATCCACCACCTAACATCGAACCTCCAGTCTCCCGTCCTTCCATGCTGGAAGCATCAAGGGGTTGAAGAGCTGGAGCAGCGGCGGGGCTACTCTTTGGCAGCTGAGGGGAGTTCCCTCCAAAGGAAAGTTCTATCGCATCCTCTACTACCGCAACTCCCTCTCTCTCTTTATCAATCTCTCCCCACAATTGGCCCGACTGGGGCCCCATTCCCTGCATCGCACGGGCTGGGCTTGCTCCTCCCTGATTGTGTTGCTCTAAGCGAATATCTTTTATGTTCCTCCTCTCCACAGCCTTTTCCGTCTGGCCGTTGGTGGTGAGGGTAGGCATGGAACTCGTCGGCGGCGGAGGGGCGTTATGCTCCACTAATTCTTCCGTATCTCGAGTCTGCCATGAAAGGCCATTGGGTTCATTCATGCCAATGGGCCGAACCAGCCAGACCAACAGAAGGGAAGCTGCCAGGGCTGCAAGGAGTGCTGCGAAGGACTTTTTCCGATAGAAGGGGACGTATGTTGTAGAGGGAATCTCGGGCGAGACGCCCGGGCCACGACCGAGGGTTTCACCTAGGAGGGAACCTGCCTCTGCTTCGGCGATGGCTTGCTTCACACGCTCTTGTTGCGATGAAGAGAGAGAGGGGAGCTCGGCCCCATCCCCGCCCGATGAATAATCGAATGCTTCTTTCACCCGTCCGAGCGTTGTTTCGATGCTTTGCAATTCCTCGCGTAGTTGCGGGGAGTGGGCTAGCGCTTGTTCGACCTGCGCGGTCTCGGTTTCAGAGAGTTCGCGCAGCGCGTAGGCGGTAAGCATCCAAGCTTCGATGGGTACGTTACCATCTGGTTTAGAGGTTGAATCGGGAATCATGGTTATGCTCTTTATGAAACTATTGAAAGGCTAGTTTGGAATCTGAAATCGGTTGTTTTCAGGAGGGGGCAACTTTGGAAACACGGAGGCACAGAGGGCGCGGAGAATTCTTAGACAATCGGCAGATAAGTTTTTACCTTTTCCATACGTGGCCCGGGCGTCTCGCCCGGAACAGTCTTTGCGACTACGGGCGAGACGCCCGGGCCACATTCGGTGTTAGGTATCGCAGGTCTGCGAGAGAGAACCTCTCAATCGCATGACGGCCTGATGCAAGAGAACGCCGACGTGGGAGCTGCTCATATCCATCACATCGGCGATCTGTTTGTAGGAAAGACCTTGTTGAACTCTCAGGAAGAGGACTTCCTGTTCTCGTTCGGGAAGAGAGGAAATGACGCGTCGAACCGATTCTCGATCTTCGCACGCAACAAGGGGTGCGGCAGGATCGTTGTTCGTTCGGTCGGCGGGTTCTTCCTGATCGAGGGGGGAAAGAAGAGGCATACGTGACTCCTTGCGTTGGAGGTCGATCGTTCGATGGCGACAGCACCGGAACAACCAAGCTTCGATATGGTTTTCAATCAAATCTCGCGGCTCTCGACAGAGCCGAAGAAAAGTGTCTTGGACGCAATCTCGCGCCAGGTGCCAATCGCCGGAGAGCATACGGGCCGCATAAGCGACAAGAGGACCTTCAAATCGCTCCACCACCCCGTGCAACCACTCTTGGTAAGGAACTCTCAGCTCCTCGCTAGACTCATGTGGCGGCTCGGTGGACATGGGGGATTCGGAGGTTTCGTCCAAGGTTTACAAATGACCTGATGTAGAGGTAGACGTGGGATGAAGGCGTTTATTAGGAAGAAAAGGAAAAATTTTTGAGTGTCCGGATTTATTCCATTTAACCGCAGGGGACGCGGAGGTTCGCAGAGGGCAGAGGAGAGGTTGGCCGATGCGTAAGCGAGGCCTGAAAATCACAACCCGTGGCGTAAGCGAGGGACAGCGCTGGCAACCACGCATCCATCCCAGGTCTCACAGCACGCCCTTCGTGCCTCAGGGACGTGCCACCCGACGCTTGAGACGTTCTCACAAGGGCTACGTTCACTCGCGACGCTATCCCTCGCTAACGCCACGGGTTGTGATGGGGGGACGCTTCGCGTCCTCTCCCTTAAAGCCTTCTCCTGGAAATGTTGGTTAACGGAATGAATTCCGCTCTACATTGGGGGGGGCTATATTTGGTAGAATCGCGGTTTCTATTCACCATACTTTCTTTGGGGCTTCCATGCAGACATCCTTCAAACGTACCCTACTCGGATCCCTTGTTTTGTTATGCCTTGTGCTCCCCTCCTGTTTCCGCAGTCAGCCGACCCAAGTTCAGCCTTCTGCAACTGAGAAGTCTGGAGAGGGGGGGACGGCGGTGACCGAGACGGGAGAACCGGCGGAGGTAACCGTCCAGCATTGCTTGATCGCCTTCAATGGCTCCTTGCCCGGAACACCGATTCGACGAAGCCAAGAGGAAGCGCAGCAGCTCGCGAACGATCTCTTGAAGTTGGTCCAATCGGGAGACAACTTCGATGAAATCGTTCGACAGTTCACCGACGATTCGGCTCCTGGGATCTATTCCATGTCGAATTTCGGGGTGCCTGGAGATGCGTTTCGAGGAGTGACCTCTCGCGATGGGATGGTCGCTTCATTCGGTGATGTCGCGTTTAAACTTCAAGTCGGTGAATATGGCTTAGCCGTGTACGATCCCGAGAAGTCGAAATATGGATGGCATATTATCAAGCGAATCAAATAGGAATGGTGTTCCCCTCCCCCGGTTCGGGGAGAGGGGGCTGGAGGCTGTTAAAGTAGGTTTCAGATCGTTGAATCGCAAAGCGATGATCTTGGCTTGAACCGGAACCAATCCATGGAAACAACGGTGTGTTCCGTGGTCGCTTTGGGTGCAAACGCGAATGCGATAGAAAAGATGGTTGGTATGCTATCTGGATCTAAGATGGAAGCGGCGACCACTTCACACACCCTACGACCATCCCGAAAAATGCTTCATAGTGTTCCAATTTTTACCATCTAACAACCATGCAATTTAAAGCGACTCATTACCGACATCGAGGCTTCGTTCGTCGCGAGACCTTCTCTATCGTTTTCCTCGTGGTACTGTTCCTCGTGGGAGTTACGCCAGGAAAACCGGCCAAGGGAGAAGATCCCAAGGCGAAGCAAGAGACTCCACCCAACATTCTCTTTATCATCGCCGATGATTGGGGGACGCATTCGGATGTCTACGGGACTCCTTGGATCAAAACTCCAGGCTTTGCCCAAGTCGCCCGCGAAGGGCTGTTGTTCAATCGTGCCTATACGCCCAATGCGAAATGCGCCACTTCGCGTGCGACGATTCTCACAGGGAGACACTCTTGGCAGTTGGAGGAAGCTGGAAACCATCTCTCCTATTTCCCCGCCAAATTCAAGAGTTGGCCTGAGGCATTGATGGAGCATGGTTGGACTGTGGGGCTTACAGGCAAAGGTTGGGGGCCGGGAATCGCGAACGATGCCGAGGGGAAGCCTCGCCTTATAGCCGGAGTTCCGTTCGGCAAGAAAAAGAGGAAGCCACCTGCTGTCGGGATCAACAACAATGACTATGCCGGCAACTTCGTCGATTTTTTGGATACGGTTGGTAGTGATAAACCGTGGTGCTTCTGGGTCGGATTTCATGAGCCCCATCGTCGGTATGAGGCGGGGGTCGGTGCGAGGCTTGGTGGGAAGAGTACCAGCGAGATCGATCGGGTTCCTGCCTATTGGCCTGATGATGAAATCACTCGAAACGACATGCTCGACTATGCGTTTGAGATCGAGCACCTCGATTCCCATATCACTCGCATTTTGGAGGAATTGAAGAAGCGAGATTTGGAATCGAATACCCTCGTAATCGTCACGTCGGATCATGGCATGCCCTTTCCTCGATGCAAAGGGCACGCCTACCACGATTCCAATCACGTTCCTCTCGCGATTCGTTGGCCCAATCGAATACGTTTTCCCGGCAGAAAGGTGGATGACTACGTCAACTTCACCGACATCGCACCGACCATGCTAGACGTCGCAGGGCTTTCGCCAGCGACCGGAGGGATGCAACCGGTCACGGGAAGATCCTGGATGAGTCTCCTTGAATACCGAACCCATGGTGGAGGCGAAACGGGTCGGGATTACACCCTCGTAGGTAAAGAACGCCATGATGTCGGGCGTCCGGGAGATGTCGGGTATCCAATTCGAGGGATCCTCCGAGACGACTATCTCTATTTGAGAAACTTCGAGAACTCCCGTTGGCCGTCGGGGAATCCTGAAACGGGATATCTGGAAACCGATGGGAGTCCGACCAAAACCCACATCCTGCGACTTGGTCGGGCCGACCGAGCGAACCCCTTCTGGCAACTCGGGTTTGGATTTCGTCCCGAAGAGGAATTGTACGATCTACATGCAGATCCCGATTGTGTGAAGAATCTTGCTTCGGACCAAGACTACGCGGCTCTCAAGAAATCGATGTCCGACCAGATGATGGAGATCCTGATTTCGCAACAAGACCCTCGGGCTCTCGGGAAAGGAGAGATCTTTGACTCCTACCCTGTCACGGCGGGAACCGGTTTCTATGAACTCTGGGCGCGAGGAGAAGAAGTCACCGCCGCCTGGGTCGAGAAAACGGATTTTGAGAAGTAAGGGGTAAGAGGCAAAAGACTTGAGGAAGAAGATTGGTTTGGGCGTCTCGTCTGTGGAGTGTGAAGCGGTCGGAACGTCCATGGCAAGAGAATGAAACGCAGGGGCGCGGAGAAGAAAATCTCTGTGTCCCTGCGTCTCCGCGAATCTGCGTTGAAATTCCTCAGCTCCCCTGCCATGGGTAGAAGTTTTGGGGATAATTAAGTAAAGTTGAAGTGCACGTCCCTTAGGAACGAAGGGCGTGAGGTACTGAGGGCTTAATCCAGGCATTTCTAGCAGTTCTCCACGCCCATCGCTTCGCTCTGGGCGTGCCACCCCTTCCCACCTTCCCACCTTATTGGAAATTGGAACCGGCCTTAGATGGACTATATCGATCCTCACATTCACATGGTTTCTCGTACGACGGATGACTACGAGACCTTGGCGCGCATGGGGTGCGTTGCGATGAGTGAACCTGCCTTTTGGGCTGGGTTTGACCGCGGAAGTGTGGAGAGTTTTCGAGATTACTTCAAACAACTCACCGACTTCGAACCAAAGCGCGCAGCCCAATACGGGATCCAGCATTTCACTTGGCTCTGCATCAACGCGAAAGAGGCTGAGAATGTGAGTCTTTCCCGGGAGGTCATCGCGATGATACCCGAGTTTCTCGATCAGCCTAATGTCTTGGGGATCGGGGAGATTGGACTCAACAAAAACACGCGGAATGAATCGATTGTGTTCCTAGAGCACCTGGAGGTCGCCGTGAAATACAATCAACAAGTTCTCATCCACACTCCTCACCTGGAGGATAAGTACCAGGGGACCCGGATGATTCTCGACATGTTGAAGGGGGATTCCCGAATCGATCCTTCGCGCGTCTTGGTGGACCATGTCGAAGAACATACGATCCAATGGGTTCTCGACAACGGGTTTTGGGCGGGAATGACTCTCTATCCGGTCAGCAAATGCACACCGCAACGAGCTGCCGACATGATTGAGAAGTATGGCCCCGAACGACTCCTCGCCAATTCCGCCGGCGATTGGGGACCGAGCAAACCGACCGCCGTTCCCGATTTGATTATGGAGCTCAAAAAACGAGGACACTCTCGGGAACTGATCCAACAAGTGGTCTACGACAACCCAAGAAAGTTCTTCTCCCAAAGCAAACCCGATGCTTTCAGGTGAGAACCCTCAATTAGCCCGCCGCGTAGCGGCGCACTTAAGATTTCGGCTCCCTTCGTCCCCTTTGGGGGAGAAGGGCTGGGGATGAGGGGGTAGCGGATTAGTAAACGATTGTCTAGCTAGCTCTCACTCCTACCCCTCACCCCCTACCTGGCCCGACACCTTACACCTGCCCCCTTAACTCCCCATGCTCTCTTCCCCTCCTGATGTTGGTTATGGTTTTTGGAAAGTCGAAAACGGAAAGGCGGCGGATCTCGCCGTTCAAGCGATCGAGATCGGTTATCGGCATCTTGATTGCGCATCGGACTATGGAAACGAAGCGGACGTAGGAGTCGGTATTCAACGGGCTTTGCAACAAGGGCTCTGTCGGCGCGATGAGCTTTGGGTCACCAGCAAACTTTGGAACACCAATCATCGCCCTGAGCATGTTCTCCAAGCGATCCGTCGGACCCTTGCGGATTTGCGAGTGGACCATCTCGATCTCTATCTGATTCATTTCCCTATTCCGCTGAAGCACGTTCCGTTCGATGTTCGCTATCCGGCGGGTTGGTTCTATGATCCGAGTTCTCCAACACCGAAGATGGAGTACGATCCGGTTCCGATCATCGATACTTGGCGTGCAATGGAAGAGGTTGCCAAGATGGGACTCGCTCGACATATCGGTGTCAGCAACTTCAACATCGGTTTGATCCGGGACCTCTTGGCACAGTGCAATATTCGACCGTCGGTGCTCCAGGTGGAAGCTCATCCCTACCTCGTGCAATCAAAGCTCCTCCGCTACTGCCAACAAGAATCGATCGCGATGACTGCGTTCTCCCCTTTGGGGGCACCCTCGTATGTGCCGTTGGGAATGGCTCAAGCTTCCGATTCCGTTTTGGTGAACCCGGTGATCGTCGAGATTGCGAACCGACATCAGAAGACACCTGCGCAAATTGTTCTTCGCTGGGGAATTCAACGAGGGACCTCCGTCATTCCGAAGTCTAGCAACGTCGGACGGTTGTGTGAGAATCTCGCCCTTCACAACTTTGAGTTGTCGGATCAAGAAATGAAGTCGATTCAGGAACTCGATCGGAACCAGCGATTCAACGACCCCGGTGTATTCTGCGAAGCAGCGTTCGGGACCTTCTTTCCGATTTATGAGTAGGGGGAGCAGGCTTGAGGGGTGAGGCTTGAGACTTGAGGAAGAAGAGGGAACATTTAACCGCAGAGTACGCGGAGGGGCGCAGAGTTAAAACCGAAATAGTTTTTTAGATCTCCACTCCACTCGCCCCGCTTCGGGGAGAGGGCAGTGCTGTCCCTCGCTTACGCCACGGGTTGTGATTTTCGGGCCTCTCTTACGCGTCGACCAAACCACCCGAGCGATGGGATTTGCTTCCCGCTTTCTTGCGATGTAATTTCCATCAAAACCGAACGCGAAAAACGGGAAAATTTCAAAAAAAGATCGGGCAGTAGCTTCCACCTCAACGATTCACTGCTAAGATACCTACGTCGTCAGTTAAGGCAGTTCCTATGCCTAGTATCTAGCCGAGACTGACTCGAAAGCTTGCCCCATTGTGCTTGACTGGATTTCGGGCGTGACCAGTTAGGTGCGTTGGGGCTTTTTTTATGGGTATTGGTTAAGCGCAACGGGGTGAGCCAAGAACTGGCCTGATGAAAAAGATCGTAATATGGTAGGGCAGGAAGGATTTGGATTTAAGAACTACTACGCGACTTCCTATGTCTTTGAATTGAAGACTCCTCCTTCTTTCGGCTCCCCACCGAATTTATTCGGTGGAAGCGAGGATCAGCACTAGCCACCTATACCACAACGGCCTTGGTTCCCCACCGAGTTTATTCGGTGGGGAGCCAGAAGTCTTGTGGACTCGAACAGGCCAGCCGAACCTTCGGGGAGTTGAAAACCTGGGAAATTCTCTTTTCATCAGGCCAGCCAGGAACCGTCTAAGGATTCTTCTGACGCTCTTTTGCCTTTCCAAAATAAAAATAGCGTCCCTCGTACTCACTTTCCGTACCGCAGATACTGTCTATTGTCCCGTCTATAATCCCGTCCAACAGAAAACCGCTCCAGTCGAAACTCACAGGCCCCGAAGAAGAGGTCGCGCGACATCCTAAGGCAGTAGCAAGCGAGGCAATAATAATCACGGTCGACAGAAAGGGCATTTTTCGCATAACTAGATCTCCGTGACGGACCCTAGTCATGCGATCTACTTCATGTCAATCGGGATTTCCGTCGGTGGGGGCTAAAAGACGTTGGTGGAAGAACTCCCCGATCGCGGTGTCGACACTCTTGCGAATCCGTTCTGCTTCCTCTTCTTTGTCCAACTTTTTGAGTATCTCCGAGTAAAAGTAGGCTGCGTCTCTTGAGAAATTTCGGTTCGGGATCGGGCGATTGATCGTTGCCTCCGCACCCTTCAAGTCCCCGTTCTTGAATTGCCCCCATGCGTAGGTTGCAAGGGCCTCGATCGATCCTGGAAAGTTGTTCGCGTTCTGACGGGCGAGTGCGATTCCCTGTTCGAATTTCTTTCGATCTTCGCTGGCTAAGAGAGCCCATGCGAGATGGTTCGCGATCACGAGATTGCTTGGGTGGGTCTGCCAAAGGTGCTGGAAAATCGGGATCGTCTTTTCAAAGTTCCCCATCATTTGCTCGGCTTGACCAATATGGAAAATGAACTCCGTTCTGAGGGGCTCTTCCGGTTTCGATTTGGAAAGAACCTCCCGTGCATCCTCCGGTCGATTCAGCTTCAAGAGCAACCGAGCATACTCCAGTCGGACGAGGGTGTTGCGCTGAACGTCGAGTCCCTTCCGAAACCACTCTTCGGCGGAGGCGGTGTCATTCTTTCCGAGAAACAAGGTTGCTAGAGCGACCTCCGTTACCGGAGCTTGCTCCCCTTGGATCTTCTCGACTTCTCGAAAATGGAGTTCTGCTGCATCGATATCTCCTAACGCAAACGAACATCGGGCATGCCCGATATGGGCTTTGATCGATTGTGGATTTTCCTCTAGCAGCTTCTGGTAGATCTCTTTCCCCTCTTCAAATCTCTCCCGTCGCTCCTCGATCGCTCCTCGCGTTTCGTGCATGGTTGTGACCAGAAATGCGCGATAGCCGGGACTCCATTCTTCCTCGGGTTCCGCTTTGAGAGCGGATTCGACGTGCAGGCTCGCTTCGTAGAATCTCGCTTGTTTCATTGCCATCTGCGCCATCTGCAATTGCACATCTTGCCGATGCCCGTGCGAGAATCCAACCTGTTGTAGAACCTGGGTCCCCATGACCGGGTAGTTGAGTTCAAACAACCACCCCGAGATGATTAGCTCCGGGAGAGGTAAGTCTTTTTGGCTATCTGCGATTTCCTTGATTCGATCTCGGGCCCCCTTGAAGTCGCCTTGGACGAGGATCCCTTTCGCTTCCTCCAAGGCCGATTGAGTGAGGCTGCTTTGAAGCTCCCCCACAACTCGAATGTCTTGGGGATTCACGGTGGAAAGGATATCAGCTTGGACGGAGTTTCCCGCCAATACTGCGAGAAAGAGCAAGGTGATGGAACGGGTATACATTCGATCTTCTCTTGGAAATGAGAGTCTTTAAATCGTTACGGGATTCTGGTTGAATCGATTACTAATTGTAATTTACCCCTTCGAAATCGCGAAACGGTTAGTGGTGCGAGTGCATGTAACCTTGTCGGGAATATCTCAGGCGTCGGGCGGCACGTCCCTGAAGGCGTGCTGTGAGACCTGGGATGGATGTCTGGTTGCCAGCGCTGTCCCTCGCT
>CAYMXM010000050.1:0-2428 GCA_964394065.1 uncultured Pirellula sp.
TTTCGGCTCCCTTCGCCCCCTTTGGGGGAGAAGGGCTGGGGATGAGGGGGTAGCGCCCTAGTCAACGATTCTCTAGCTGGATCTCACTTCTACCCCTCACCCCGAAGCGGGGCGAGAGGAGCGGATAATCTAATGCGATGTGCGTGCCAGTTGGTCTGTAACCTATGAATCCCGCGGGAGATTCAAGAGATTTCTGACTCGGTCACCGTATGAATTTTTGAAACACAGAGGCACAGAGACCACAGAGTCTAGGAAAATCCTAAAGAATCCGAAACTCTCTGTGTTACTCTGTGCCTCTGTGTTTCCAAAAAATCGCAACTTCAAAACTTGCGACTCGCCCTGGTATTGTAAAATCACGCATAGCAAATTTACTCGAAAGCGATTGAAAGATGTCGGAGCGGAAAGGTAGTCGTTTTGCAGGTGTTGGGGTCGCGATCGTCACACCGTTCCGAGATGGCCAGCTCGATATCGCAAAGCTTAAAGAGCAAATCGAGTATCAGATCGCGGCTGGAACCAATTTCCTGGTTCCCGCTGGGACGACCGGCGAATCTCCGACGTTGAGCCACGACGAGCATGATCGTCTGATCAGCGAGGTGATTCAGCTTTCCGCAGGTCGCTGTATGGTCATGGCGGGAACAGGTAGCAACTGTACCTCCGAAGCGCTCCGGCTCACCCGTCGCGCTGCGAAAGAAGGGGCTCAGGCCTCCCTCCAAGTCGCTCCCTACTACAACAAGCCGACGCAGCGAGGGTTCTACGAACACTTCAAAGCAGTTGCTGAAGAAGTAGATATTGAGCATTGCGTCTACAACATTCCGGGGCGCTCAGCGAAGAACATCGAACCGGAGACGATCGCGAAACTAGCTGAGCTACCGAACATTACGATGGTCAAAGAAGCGACCGGATCGCTCGATCAATGTTCGCAAATTCTCAACACCACCAACTTGACCGTTCTCAGCGGTGACGACTCCCTGACCCTTCCGATGATGAGCGTCGGCGCACAAGGTGTAATCTCGGTTGCGGGAAACATTGTTCCTCGGGATTTGATCGAGATGGTGCAAAGCGCGCTACGAGGCGATTTCGCAGCGGCGCAAACTTGGCACCATAAATTGTTCCCTCTCTGTCGAGACATGCTCTCCCTAGCGACCAACCCCATTCCGGTCAAAGGTGCGATGAAGCTCCTAGGTCGAGACACAGGTGAATTGCGATTGCCGATGACGGAGCTGGAACCCGAACAATGGGATGCACTAAAACGCACCCTGACGCGAGCGGGATTGATTGAGGGGTGAGATCATCGGTCACAAAATCACTGTTGAATCGCCACAGTGGTTTCTGCTAAGTTACCGGGTCAGGTTCTTTACGGATGCCTTAAAAACCTATTCCCGTTTGCCAAGGATGGCGCTAGACCATGGGACTTCCCGCGAAAAAGAATGCAACCTCTCCTACCCACCGGCGGAATCGACTTGCGCGGGGCAAGGATGTGCTATTACAAGCTGCAAACTCGATTCGTTCCGTCGCGGAATCTCTTGAGGAAGATTTCTTGGTAGCGGTCGACAAGATTCTCGCAACGCGGGGGAGCGTCATCGTTTGCGGGATTGGCAAAGCGGGGATCGTGGGGCGAAAGATTTCGGCGACGTTCGCTTCCACTGGAACCCGGTCCCATTTTCTTCACCCAGCAGAAGCGATCCACGGAGACCTTGGGTGCATCGGGCCAAGCGATCTGATTCTGGTCCTCTCCAACAGCGGAGCAACTCAGGAGATCATCCGACTCCTTCCGATCTTCTCACGGAGGGCGGCTGGCATCGTCGCGATAACGGGTGGAGGAAACAGCCCCCTCGCACGAGCCGCTGATATCGCCCTCGTCCTACCACCTTGTCGCGAAGCGTGCTTGCACAACCTGGCCCCAAGCACCAGCACGACTTCGATGCTGGCGCTAGGAGACGCGCTGGCTTTGGTCGTGAGCGAAGCACGCGGGTTCACGATGGATGATTTCGCCGAGCTCCACCCCGGGGGGGCCCTCGGAAAACGCCTCTCGACGGTCGAGGATGCGATGCGCCCTGTCAACGAATGCCGGATTGCATCGGCTCATCAAACCGTCCGTGAAATGCTTGTCGAGGTTGCCCGCCCAGGACGACGAACCGGAGCGGTCATGCTGGTCGATTCGGCGGGAAAGCTCGCAGGAATTTTTACCGACAGCGATCTTGCGAAGATCATGGAACAGCGACGAGACTCAGAGCTCGATTCCCCGGTCGGTGAACGGATGTCGAAATCGTTCTCCGCCATTCAGCAAGGAGCTCGATTGACCGACGCCATCGATGTGATGGTCGCTCGAAAAATCAGTGAACTCCCTGTCGTGGATCAAGAAGATCACCCTATCGGCCTGATCGACATCACCGATGTCTTAGAAATCGAGCATCATCGCCAAGCCTCC
>CAYMXM010000050.1:2528-16551 GCA_964394065.1 uncultured Pirellula sp.
AAAGACACCGATATTGCCAAGCCCATCAAAATGATCCTATCCGACGTCGATGGAGTTCTGACCGATGGATCGATCACGATCGACAATGCTGGGATCGAAAGCAAGTCGTTCTATGTACGCGATGGCCTTGCGATTCGCACTTGGTGCAAAGCCGGTTTTCAGTTCGGACTTCTCACCGCAAGAAATTCTCAGGTGGTCAAACTTCGCGCGGCAGAACTCGGGCTCACCTGGGTCCGGCAGGGGTTCGAGGATAAACTCCCGGCAGCGCGCGAGATGATCCAGCAAGCGGGATTTCGAATGAACGAAATCTGCTATATCGGAGACGACCTTCCCGACTTGCGCGTGATGTTCGAGGTCGGATTGTCCGCGACGGTAGCAGACGCAGCCCCCGAGGTTCGAGCTCAAGCCCAATGGGTTATGCAAGCCAACGGAGGACGCGGCGCTGTTCGAGAGTTAATCGAGAGGCTTCTCAAAGCGAAAGGACGATGGGATGACTTTGTCCCAAATCGCCTCTCATGATCTTTTCCCGCGATTACCTAAGAGTCTTCATCCCGCTGGCGATCGCCTTCGCCATCTATCACGTTACGTTCGTACCTTGGATCGGTTCCACCAATCATCGAGCGAACAAACGATGGGATGCACCCGTGCTCGTCGATGTTGAAGAGTGGTGGGACGTTCACTTCGTCGAAGGTGCTTGGCAACGAGAATCGCCGCAAATCCTGAGAACGAAAATTGGAACCCTTCTTTACCAGACGAAAGAGGAGTTGAGCGATACTCGCTGGAAGATAAAGCCGTTGACGATTCTGATCCCACAGGGGCGTTCTGGAACCAACCAGCGAGCGATCATCATCGCCAACCCGGAAGGTGCGGAGATCCAGTTTCCGACGGCGCCAAACTTCTCTTCCGATCCACCTCCGATCGAGAGTGGAAAGCTTTTAGGGAAGATTCGAATCTACTCTCCCCCCGACGAGAATACGACCGACAACGGGCTCGTCATCGACACCAGTGAAGTTCGGATCGAGAAACGTCAGATCTGGACCGACAAGAGTATCAAGATGCAGATGGGGAATTCTCTCATCGAAGGGCACTTCCTGACGATCAATTTAGAGCAGCGAATCCTTAGCCCAGAGTCGGGAGTCTCCCCCGGTCGTAAATCTCCGTTCGATGGGCTCGAGAGTCTCGAACTAACCTATGTCGATCGAGTTCGTGTTGGATTGAAGAATGGTGGGCTTTGGCCGAGCAAGAAGATCGAAAACGCCCACCTGCTCAACGCCTACGCCGTGCTGAAATGTGGTGGACGGTTCACCTTCAACTTTCCCCAATCGGAAGCGACCCTCCGAGGAGGTGTCGACATGGAGCATCATGTCGAAGGGTTGCCAGTGGATACGTTCGCTTGCGAAGAACTAACGCTACAAGTCGGATTTCACAACGAGCAGCTTCAGGTTGATGAGCAGGGAGCGCGCAAACGCTCCCCATGGAAACTGGAGAAGCTGACTGCGATCGGAGCGATGGGCAAATCTCCTACCGACCGTTCTCGCTGGATGAAGCTCCTCGCCCCTGGTATGCAGGTTGAAGCGATGGGGCAACGGCTCTTTATCGATTTTCTGAACGGCGAGATCAACTTGAGCAACACCCTCCCGCTCGCGGCTGCCCAAGATTCCACACCGGTTTACCTGCGGCGCGAGTCGATGCAAGTCTGGTCCCCCGAGATCCTCTATGGCAACCCATCCCTATTTGCACGTCAAGGGAGTACCGATGGGGGGGCCGATGGGCAATCCGCTCCCTTCGATCGCCTTGGAACGGTCATCGCTGCCGGCCCTGGCGTGGCGCAGATGGAAGACGAAACGGAATCGTGGAACCTTTCCTGGGGGCAGAAACTCCTCGTACGCCCCGTCGAGCAGCTCGATGTCGTCTCCATCGTCGGGAGGGCCAACATCAAACATTCGAGCGAAGGATCCTATCGCGCGGATAAGCTCGATCTATGGCTCCGACCAACCGACCCGGCTCGCCACGCATTGCTGCGCGGTTACTATCCCGATCAGGAGGTTCCTAGATGGTTGCCTGAAGCGATGAAGGCCGAAGGAGGAGTGCGCGTCGACTCGGAACGGCTCATCGCGGGAGTCGATTCCATGAACTTGCTCTTCGCCTATCCAACTCATGAAGCGCCGGCTTCGGCGGGGGCTTCGCAATCCCCTCCACAAGCTCCTCAAGGGATTCCACCAGATCCAACCCTTGCGAACGCATCCACTTCAGCAACGGTTCGCCAACCTTCCTCCCCAGCCCCCACATCCCTTCAGCCCCCTCCACATCCACCCGAAACATCTGAACGGGGCGTCCCCTTCGCGGTCGCGGCGAAGAGTTTGCAGGCAACCGTTCGCACCGAAGGAAAGAAGAGTTCGATCGAGGCTTTAGCGCTCGATGGAAATTTTCAAATGCGCCGAGAATTCCTTTCCGAAAGTTCACCTTGGCCGTTCGCCGCACATGGAACTCAGCTTCGATTGCGAGAAACGGGTTCCAACCAAGTCAACTTACACTTAGTCGGCGAGCCGGCGAAGGTGCAGTTGGGAACTGGGGAAGTAGTCGCTCCTGAGCTTCACTTATCGCAAAGCGATAACTTGTTCCATATCGATCACCCTGGAGTCATGGTGGTTCCTCCTGAAGCGATACCACTCGATCGAGAGACGAATCCCAATATCACGTTTGCAAGCACGTCGGCTCAGGGAATGCCGATGACTCTCGCCGACCCACGCGCTGGGCGGGATGGGGGAAAGCCCATGATGCAATGGGTGGATCCACCCCGTTTGCAGTGGGGGGAGCGGATGACATTCGATGGGAGGACGGCGAGATTTGGAGGTGGAGTCGATTTTACCTGTCGAATTCAAAACGGGCTCGACACCATATCTCATGTGGTGGTTCAATCAAAATCTCTCGCGATCGATCTCGTCGCGCCAGTCCCCTTGCATTCCATCGCACCTGATCAGAAGACCCAAGCGAAGGTCGAATTGATCCGCTTCGAGGAGAACGTCGACATCAAGGTGGCGCAGACCGGCCTCGACAATCAACGGCACTCGACCGAGCATATGAAACTCCCCCGGCTCGACATTTCCATGGGGTCGCAAACCTTCCTCGGGTACGGACCAGGAGAGCTATGGAGTCGTCGCTTTGCCGCCAAGGGGCAGCTTCCGGGGCTCGGAAATATCGGAGCCCCTTCGCAAGAGAGTCCAGCAAACCCGCCAATGAGTCTCCAATGTTTGCACCTGAGTTTCATGGGACGCCTCGAAGGAGATCTCAAGACGAGAAAGGCGAGTTTCTATGAGCGCATCGAAGCCTTGATGGGGCCGATCGTTTCTTGGGAGGATCAGGTCAACGTGCATCATGCAGAACATCTTGGGCCGAATCAAACGAGCCTTATTTCGGACCAGCTTGATATATTTGACGGTTCGCTATTGAGTTACAACCAAATCTCCCCGACCAACCGCCCAGCTTCCCAGCCGACCGCTTGGGAGATCGAAGCGTTGAGTCGCGTTCGAATCGAGACCCTTTCGGACAAAGGGCGAATTTCTCTCGAAGGGCATAGCGCCAAGTACGGTGCGCGTGACGACCACGTCCAGATCTTTGGCTCCCCTCGGCAAACGGCGGTTGTCACCCTGCATCCGCTTAACGGTTCCAGTGGGCAAGAGGTCCGTTTGTCGAATATCTCAATGCACCTGAAGACGGGAAACATCAAAGGGAACATCGACCGGATCGAGGGAACCTTGCCGAACGAGTATCAACGAGCCGGCGTCCCCGTGAGTCAGCCCCCCGCGACGACTCCCGCGAACCAAGGGCCCCCTCTCCCCGACCCGAGATTGAGAGGCAGGAATTAGGGGTGAGGGGCAACGCCGTTACGTTTTTTAAAATTCAACGCAGGGACGCGAGGACGCAGAGGAGTTGGACTACAGAGCAACGGGAAGATTGAGCGTTATCATCGCTCCCTCCAAAGGGAATGTATTCACCCGGGGGTTTGGGGGCTGGCCCCCAAGGAAGACAAGACAGCCTTTAGTCCATTTTTTTAACCACCACTAAACAATTCGCACCGACCCGTTACACACGTCCCGTTTGACCAAAACACCATCCTGCTCATCCTGAAAATCTTGTCAGATAAGATTGGTTGGTATTCAGCTCTGATTGCCCCACCAGAGGGCCATCCTAATTCTGGA
Source organism: uncultured Pirellula sp. (assembly GCA_964394065.1). GTDB lineage: Bacteria > Planctomycetota > Planctomycetia > Pirellulales > Pirellulaceae > JBKCUI01. The sequence continues at coordinate 6,728 of CAYMXM010000050.1, forward strand.
TCGAGAAGGGGACTACGCGGTAGATCCCGTCGGTGAAGATCTGCTGGATCGCTTGGTTGGCCCGAGTGATCGGACGCTCCGGTACGATGATCAAGTCCGAGTCCCGGAGCCAGATTTCGTCCGAGGGATTGGGACGCTTCCCAAGGTGTGCACCTCGCAAATCGAGGACCGTGGAAACGAGCCGCCAATCCTCCGCGCGTCGGAAGATCACGATCTGCCTCGCGTTTCCTCCCAGCGAGACACCTCCCGCCTGGGCGATCCCTGCCGTGACAGTCGTCGGGCCGCGAAGTTCGAATTGACCTGGAGAGCCGACTTGTCCGTAAACATGGAAGAAGTGGGGTGCTTGCTGGGTTAGCCGAGGCTCGACTTCAATCCCGGTAATCTGCGCTTGATAACGTAAATTCACTTCTCGTTTGATCTCTTCGAGAGTCATTCCGAGGACATAGACACCGCCGAGCATCGGTAGCTGGATTCGACCGTCGGGATTGACGACTGTCGGAAACGCGCGACCTCCAGGTGCGAAGGGACCGTTCACCGAATCGAGGAGATCGGCGAGAACACGATTCACTTCCGCTGGCTCGACATCGATCGCCGGGATATTGAAGTACTTCTTATAAGCCTTCTCCAACTCGACTCGGAGTTGTTGAATGGTCTTTCCATAAGCGACGATCGGTTCTTCGAGGGCTGGCAGGTAGACCTTCCCATCTGGTTGAACTTGAATCCTCTCCCGTCGCAGACTCTCCTCGGAGATGGAACTGATTTGAATGATATCCCCTGCCATCAAACGATAGTCTTGCGTCGCTCGTGAACGGGTTGGGATATAGGTGAAGGTGACCTCGTCGTTGACCCGAATGCGATACTCCAACATCGCGGGGAGTCGAACCGGGCCGATGTACTCCCCATGGAGCAAGGGTTGGAATTCGGTTCGATTGGCATCGGTCCAACGCCCTTCCCCGGTCGTTCCTTGCGCGCAGTCCACTGCTGAGATGCAAGGCGCACATGCCCCTGATGTCACTCCGGTCGGTTGAGCGACCGGTGGCACGTAAACGGGACGGGGGGAGACGAACCTTCCCACGCACGACTGACACTGAGGGGCTCCACCGCAACCGCAGTTATTCCCGTGAGGTGTCGGTGCAGCCTGGGGCTGCGATTGATAGTAGTTGTAATCTTCTCCGATGAAGATCCCCGTGTCGCTCCACGAGACTCCAGCCGGATCCGGGGAATAAGCTTGCTGATGGGCCTGCGGTTGAGCCAATTGTTGGGGGGGAGCATGGGCATGGCTAGCCATCCTGGCTGGTACGCTGTTGGGATAGGTCTGCGCATCCACATGGGATGCTTCCCCCCCCAAGATCATCAGACCGGCGACCGTCAATGGGATCAGACGTTTCATAATAGGCGAGTTGAAGGTCATGGAGTGATCTTATCGGAACAGGTTAGAAAAAAGGTTCGCTGTCCGAGGTGTGCTCGGAGGAGTTGGGACCTCTTGGGAGGTGGTCGCTACAGGAGCCCCCAGATTCTGAGCAGGGCTGTAGCGTGCAAACTCCGAAGGGGCGATTTGAGTGACTTGGGGGTGTTCATGCGAATAGGCGGGGTTTTGCCCTGCGCCGAGTTGATTCGCTTGCGCGATTGCGTAGTCCGCTTGTTGCATCGCACCGCGACGTCGGTAGACTTCCGCTAGATTTGCCCAATTGGTAGCGTTGGGAGTATTGTGAACCGCAACGTTGAGAATCTGTTGCGCTTCCTCAGGTCGATCGAGCCGCATCAGCGTATACCCGAGTTGCGTACTCGCTTCCGGGTGCCCTTGTTGAATCTGTAGTGCGGCTTGGTAGCAGATCACCGCTTGGCTTCGAAGTCGAATGGCAGCTTCGAAATTGTTGTCGGCTTCTTTCTCTAAAGTCTTCCCGTAGGCATACAACAGATCGGCTCCCCAACGATGGCGTTCCGAGGCGATGACGAACTGGGCTCGCGCGAACTGCCGGTAGTGCTGTGAGGCGACCTCCGACGTCACACCTTCTAAACGGCTCCCTTGCAAAGCGGGAGTTGTATGCGTACTTACGACGTCCCTGATCGAGGCAACATTGCCTGGTTGATGGAAATCCGCTTCCTCGCGGAGCGCGGTGAAGGCAGCTTCCATGGCAGGTTCGCTCTTGGCTTGTCCTGACCTGCCGTCGAGTGTGCGGGCGAGTCTTCGAAGCCCCGTCACGACTTCTTCGCGAGCGCTATGGATTGCACCTCGACGCAACAGTTGTTGGCAATTCTCCATATGGATTCGCAACGCCTGTTCGACCGATTCCCAACCGGCTGGGCGTTCGAGGGGTTGAGGAATAGCTGCGGGAAGCTCTTTTACCCCTTTGAGGATATCGTCGCTCAAGCGTTGAGCTCTCTCTTGACGCTGTACGAATCGCTCTTGCTCGGCAATCCATCTCGGATCTACCTGAGGAGGTTCGGGCTGCGTCAAAGGTGGAGCGAGCGTGAACTCGGGTTGGTTGTAGCCGCCGCCGAAATCATATTCGCTCGAATCGTTCTCGCCGAAATGAATCGGGGGAGTAGGAGTGGTCGAGGGTGGATTGAGCACGATCTCCGTCGGGTTGGAGACCGCACGGGTCGAGACAGGGCGAGGATTTCCCAATCCCTCGACCGACGGATACCCATGTCCGGCTTGGTAAGCATGCCCATTCTGAGTTGGCACCACGGCTTGGATGGTTCCCCAATGGAGGGTCGCCGGTTGTTGGTTACGGGAAAGGCTCGGCGGGGGGATTTGCTGGGTACGTTCCGCTACCTTCGGTGGAGGAAGTTCTATAGCCCGGTTCGAAGGTGGGCTTTGCGGACGCGACCATGGTGAAGCGGATAAATCCCCGGCGACAGGAAACTGGTGGGCAGAGGTAGGTGCGTAACCGTTGTAGTTCGAGTTTTCCGATTGGGGGTTTTGTCCTAGGACGTTCCCTGGAAAAGCAAGCATTGCTAGCGTAGCTGCGGCCAGAGCGTTAGCGTTGCGACGAGCTAGAGGGCGTTTGGCTTGGGAGTTACTATTGCGCCGAGGCATTCGGTGATTCTCCGAGGGGACTTCACGATCGCAATCATGTCTAGGATGTCATGTTGCATTCGTAACCATCGGACCAAACCTACTTATGCGTCCAATCATCACTTTCGATGTGGCATGTCTTCTTCGATCCCCGGTGGTATAGGAAGAATTTTGCAAAAACCTCGCTCAATCCATACAGATTGCCAAGGCCGTACATTCCCAGTCCGGATGGTGGAAGAAAGAGTAGGGGCCAGCCCCACGCCTAAGTTCGAGACGCCCCTACCCGGGGCTACCTTTCCTTGACCTGCGGTCAAGGTTAAGGGCGAAGCCACCTTCTTCCTCCTCAAGTCTCAAGCCTCCCCCCTCAAGACTCTTATTCGTGGTTCTCTCTTCTTTTATAATCCTCACCCATTAAAGTCCTTTTGTGACGTAAACCGCGAGGATCGCGCCGGCGATTGGTCCTAAGATGGGGACCAACGCATAGCCCCAGTCGCTGTCCCGCTTTCCTGGGATGGGTAACAATTGGTGCATGATCCTCGGTCCCAGATCCCGCGCTGGATTGATCGCGTATCCCGTGGTTCCTCCGAGGGACAAGCCGATTCCAAAGACGAGCAATGCCACCGGGAGCAGCTGATTGGCCCCTAACCCGGCGGTAAGCTTGATCCCCTCTCCCATGCTTTCGATCCCCTCAGAAACCGCGATACTCGGGGCTTGGAAATGCAAGATCGTTAAGATGAGTACAAAGGTTCCGACCAGTTCGCAAAAGAACGCTTGCAAGTTGCCAGGGATTGCAGGGGATGTCGCAAAACAAGCCAACTTGTTGTCTGCGGATTCTTCGAGCGCGAAATGGGAGCGATAGAAAAGGTATACCAAGTTGGCACCTGCCATCGCCCCTACCATTTGAGCTCCTATGTACTGGAACGCGGTCGGCCAATCCAAGCCTCCGTTGAGCACTAAAGCAATCGTTACAGCTGGGTTGAGATGGGCTCCGCTCGCCGCATTCGCGATGCATGCCCCACAAAAAACAGCGATCCCCCAACCGGCGGTAATCACGATCCATCCAGCGTTGTTCCCTTTGGTCTTGGCAAGAACTACGTTGCATACCACACCGTTCCCTAACAGGACCAGTATCATCGTTCCAATAAACTCAGCAACGATCGGATTCATCAAGCAGCACCTTTCTTCACTTTGAAATATCCCAATAGGTCCGAGGATCATATCCTTCCGCGAGCTCACGGAAGGATGCAATCTGCAACTCGATCCATTCGAGTCCACGTCCATGTTCCTTTGCTAGCAGTTTGGCGGCGATAGGGGCTAGTTCCATCGCCTCTTTGGCGTTCAAGAAGAGAGCGCGGGTGCGACGCGCGAGGACATCCTCCACCGTTCTTGCATGTTCATGGCGAATCGCTCGGATGAGGTCACCGAAATGAATGACATTCTTCAAGCTGGATTGCTCCGTGAGGGGCCAAGCGATTTCGCTTGGAATTGGAACTTGCTCCGAAGGTGCCGGCACCAGTCGCATCTCCAATGTCTTGCACGGGAGTTGCGGGAGACCATAGGCTGCAATCGCCTGGTTTACACAGTCCTCCGCCATGTGCCGGTAAGTCGTCCACTTCCCACCGGTGATCGTCAATAGCTTGGAGTCGCTGATCTCGATCGTATGATCGCGGGATAGTTTCTTGGTCGCCTGGTTCGGTGAACCCTTCACCAAGGGGCGTATCCCAGTAAAAACACTCAAACATTCCTCGGGAAGCGGGCGTCTTCCGCAATACTCCTCAATGGTATCGAGCAGGAACGTCATCTCTTCAGGAAACGGACGGGGCTCCGCCGAAGGAGCATCGATTGCCGTATCGGTCGTTCCGACGAGAACATGCCCATGCCAAGGAATGATGAAGAGAACCCGTCCATCGGATGTCTTCGGTACGATCAAAGCACTTTCGGCTTGAAAGAAAGAGGGAGCCAATACCAGATGGACTCCCTGGCTCGCGGCAACCAGCGGTTTTTGCCCAGGCTTATCCATTTGACGAATGGCATCGCAGAACGGTCCCGTTGCATTGATAACGACCTTACCCCGAACATCGTAGGTTTGGTTTGTTTCTGCATCTCGAAACGAAACCCCTTGAACTCTCCCTGATTCATCTTTTCGAACCGAGGTCACTGGTGCATAGTTCAAACAACACGCCCCCAGTTTGATCGCTTGGCGAACCGTTTCTATCAAGAGGCGAGTATCGTCGAACTGCCCATCGCTATAAGAAACCCCTCCCACAAACTTGTTGGGAACCAACCCGGGGAGGCGTTGATAAAGGGTTGCTCGACTCACCTGTTTGGAGTGTTTGGTTTTAGAGCCAAACGCCAAGCAGTCATAGACTTTAAGACCGACACCGTAGAAGAAGCGATCGAAGGCTCGCGTGCAGGGAATGATGAATTCCAATTCATGGACGATCTCAGGAGCGTTGACGAGAAGCCTTCCTCGCTCCCGAAGGGATTCTCGAACCATGTGGATCTGAAACTGCTCCAAGTAGCGAACGCCACCATGGATCAGTTTGGTGGATCGACTCGAAGTTCCCTTTCCGAAATCATGACCTTCCAAAAGGAGAACTGAGAAGCCACGCGCTGCGGCATCCATCGCAATTCCTGCTCCTGTGGCTCCCCCTCCGATAATGACGAAGTCCCAAACTTGATCGGGAGCTACGCCTCTTGCGAGCAGCGTCTCTCGATCGATTCCCTTTTCAACTGTGTTCATCAACTATTCCTTCACCCATCCCTTGGAGCGAGCAACCGCTTCTGACCATTGTTCCCGCAAACTTGCAGCTTCCTTGGAAGACATCAGTGGTTCGAATCGTTTCTCGGCGCGCCAAGTCGACTCGAGTTCAGCTACATCCTTCCAATAACCGACACCCAGTCCCGCCAAGAAGGCGGCTCCCAGCGCCGTCGTCTCCACGATCCGGGGGCGAACGACGGGGCATTGGAGCATGTCGGCTTGAAACTGCATCAACATGCCGTTGACCGAGGCTCCTCCGTCGCATCGAAGTTCTCCAATATCGAGCTTGGAATCTTGCCGCATCGCATCGAGTACGTCTGCGACTTGAAAGGCGATTCCTTCGAGAGCCGCACGTGCGATATGGGCTCGCTGCGTCCCTCGCGTAAGGCCGACGATCGTTCCCCGGGCATAAGGATCCCAGTGAGGAGCTCCGAGTCCTGCCAAGGCGGGGACGAAGAAGACGCCACCATTGTTGGGGACACTCGCTGCGAGACCTTCTATTTCGGACGACGATTGAATGATCCCCAGTCCGTCTCGAAGCCATTGGACGGCGGCGCCCGCGATGAAAACGCTCCCTTCGAGCGCGTACTCCAACGGCCCCTCCGCACCGACTTTCCAGGCGACGGTCGATAGAAGTTTGTTATTGGATGGTTTGACTTCCTCCCCGACGTGCATGAGCATGAAGCACCCCGTTCCATAGGTGTTCTTGACCATGCCATGCTTGAGGCAGTTTTGGCCAAAGAGGGCCGACTGCTGGTCCCCTGCGATCCCGGAGATCGGAATGGGGGTGTCGAAGATGCCGTCGGCGGTGTTGGCGATGAATCCACTGCTGGGAACGATTTCGGGAAGTAGTTGTTGAGGAACATTGAGGAGGGAAAGCAACTCGGAATCCCACCCACTGCTGTAGATATCGAAGAGCATCGTCCGAGAAGCGTTGCTCGGGTCGGTCACATGCGATTTGCCGCCCGTTAGATTCCAGATCAACCAGGAGTCGACGGTCCCGCAAGCGAGGTCTCCCGCTTCCGCTCGCGCGCGGGCGTTGGGGACGTGGTCGAGGATCCATTGAAACTTGGTTCCCGAGAAGTAAGCGTCGACGACTAAGCCTGATTTCTTTTGGATCGTCGAAGCATAGCCATCTTCTCGGAGTTTATCACAAACCGCAGCGGTTCGTCGATCTTGCCAAACGATCGCTGGCGCGACCGGTTTTCCTGTCTTTCGGTCCCAAAGGAGGGCGGTTTCTCGTTGGTTGGTAATCCCGATCGCGGCAACATCCGAGGCTCCCACGCCGTTTTCTTGCAGGACTTGTCGAGCGACCTCGAGCTGCGACTGCCAGATCTCCATCGGATCGTGCTCGACCCACCCGGCTTCGGGGTAGAACTGGGTGAATTCCTTCTGGGCAACTCCTTTGATATTCCCTTCGTGATCAAAAAGAATCGCGCGTGAGCTCGTCGTGCCTTGGTCCAGTGCCAGAATAAACTTCATCGAGTTTGGTCCATCCAACGGGGAGAGGTTGTCCGATCGTTCCGCAGTGGGGTCGACCCATCGCTGCGTCGATACGTTGCGGAAGTGCTTAGAATAGCAGATTCGGTCGAGGAGAGGAGCCGACGGTGGCCTGGCGCATCCGTGGTAAGTGGGAGGACGCGAAGCGTTCCCCCATCACAACCCGTGGCGTAAGCGAGGGACAGCACTGGCAACCAAGCATCCAATGCAAGATATCACAGCACGCCCTTCGTGCCTCAGGGGCGTGCCGCCCGACCGCCTGAGATATTCCCAACAAGGGCTACGTTCACTCGCGACGCTATCCCTCGCTAACGCGTCGGGTTGTGATTGGGGAGACGCTTCGCGTCCCCCCAATCAACCCTATTCGTAAGATTCGTTCGATTCGTGGTTCAGCCCCGTTCCTTCTTCCGAGGTCATGATTGCGACGGAAAAACGGCTAATGCGGCATCGGGTTGACAACTTCTGCTTCGCAATGTCAACTGAAAGTCCACTCTTTGCAGTACCCCGCAAGCCATTGGCAGTCTTCTTGACCCCCTAGCCAGCCAGGGAAGCTTTCCGTGTGACGCACGCACGATGCGGTTCTGTACTCGTTTAATCATGCCACCGTTTGAACCAACGGTGGTTCCTTCGTATTTCCCATCCTAACCCGTGGTGTACCCATGAAGCGTTATCTACAAATTTCGTTGTTGTCTGCTCTCGCCTTAAGCTCGTTCCAATCGATCGCCTCGGCGCACTTCCCGTGGCTCGTTCGAGGGGATGAAGGAAAGCTCCTCTATTACTTTAGCGATGGTGTCGGGGATCAACTGTACAAAATGCCTGCCACCATTTCCGCGGGCTCGATCGAAGAATTGACCCTCACCGGGAAGGTCTCTCCGATCGCTACCGTTGAAGTGGACGGGGAGGATTTCAAAGGTCGAAAAACGGAGGACTCCGTCGACAAGGACTCCACGTTCATTGCAAAAGCCACCTTCGGCATGCATCGAGGTGGAAAGCTGAGTTACATTTCGATGCACCGGGGAACCCTTCTGCCAAAAGCACGGCAATCACTCCCGGATGCCAAACTCCTTCCCGAGATCTTTGCGGAGATCGTCGATACAACAACCGGGATCGATGTCTTTGCGACTCGAAGTGGAAAACCACTCGCGAAGGTTGGGGTGACCCTCTACGGGGAAGACGGATCGACCAAAGCCAAAGGAGAAACCGATGAGGAGGGGAAGGTCTCGTTTGGTGATGATGTCTTGAATCAAGGAATCATGGCGATCATGTTTGGTTCGACCGTTGAAGAGAAGGGAGAGTATGACGGAAAGCCTTATGAGAAGAGCTCTCACTATATGACCGCAACCTTCATCGCACCTTCTCCAGAGGTTCCTGCGTCCCTCGCAAGCCTTCCTGAAATCCCATACGGTCTTACCAGCTTCGGCGCAGCTCGAACCGGGGATGCTCTCTACATCTACGGTGGAAACACGGGTACCGCGCATAAGTACTCCGACGAAGTCCAGTCGGACAAACTCCTCCGACTCCATTTGAATCAACCCGAAGCCCAGTGGGAAGAAATTGCGACTGGTAATCGAGTGCAAGGTCTCGGGATGGTCGCCTATCAAGACGACGTGATCGTCCTGGGAGGTTTCACCGCGATGAACACTCCTGATGAACCGCATAACCTTCAGTCGCAAGCAGCCGTTCGGGCTTACAACACGAAGACGAACAAGTGGAAAGATCTCCCTTCCCTCCCTGAACCTCGCTCGAGCCACGACGCAGCTATTCTCGGGAGCACGATCTATGTCGTCGGTGGCTGGGCGTTGGCAGGCAAGGAAGAATCCAAATGGCACTCGACCGCTTGGGCAATGGATCTCTCCGCAGACTCTCCCAGCTGGAAAGCAATTGCGGAGCCCCCGTTCACGCAACGTGCTCTCGCCTTGGTGGCGCACGATGGGAAGTTGTTTGCCATCGGCGGAATGGGGCAAAAAGGTGGACCTAGCAAACGCGTTTGGCTTTTCAATCCAGCGACCGATTCCTGGCGCGAGATCGCATCCTTGATCGGGGACAAACCGATGGCGGGTTTTGGCGCTGCTGGTTGGAGCGTCGACGGGAATCTGATCGTCAGTACCTATGAAGGTGACTTAGAGCGCTGGAACGACGCCGACGAAAAATGGCAACTCCTTGGTCGTGCAGACACGGCACGGTTTTTCCACCGCCTGTTGCCCCTCGCCCCCAAAACTCTCGTCGCAGTCGGCGGAGCGAACATGGGAGAAGGAAAGTTCTTAGAACTAGAACCGGTGGTGGTGAAGTAAGTTAGCAGAGGAGTTTAGGTTTGCTCAACTTACGGTTTGCTCAAGATTCGTTCTTAGATTCGTTTCTTGTCCGACCGGGGCTCGTCCCCGTCGGACACCGCTTCGGTGCCCTAGAACGCGCCGCGCTTTAAGAGTTCTGCTCCCCTCGCCCCTTTTAGGGGAGAGGGGCTGGGGGTGAGGGGTTGAAGTGCTAGTAACATTGGCCAAGTTTCTCGCTCGCTGCTTGGTAACTCGAACGCTTCTGCGATCC
>CAYMXM010000051.1:0-16442 GCA_964394065.1 uncultured Pirellula sp.
CACCACTAAACAATTCGCACCGCCCCGTTACACACTTCCCGTTTGACCAAAACAATCCGAAAAGGATTTCGTGGGCTCACTTCCTGGAGAAGGAACGGAGAACAATAATTTATCGAGAAAATGAACCGGGCTGTAAAAAACACGAACAAGGGTTTCAAGCCTAAATGAAACGCCAGAATCAGGTGGGAAATAGTAAAACGATTTTGTAATCCCGTAGTCGGTTCTGCACGTATAAAAAGCGGCTCTAGACCAAATCAGGTAGGAAGTGATATAGAAAACAAGAACTAGACCTAATACAACAACTGGACTACTTGAGCATTTGGGATTTTTTGAGCAGTCGCTTACAGGCTTCATCGGAAAGCTTCCTCTTCGGGTCTACTTGCTTTGAGCTGGCGTCAGTGTCCAGTTTTTGCTGGTTTAGGTGTCTCCGCCTTCGCTCTGCATTAACCTTTATTCCGTTGTGCTAGGCACGGTGTGTTGCGTGGTCGCTTGATGCGTGGAAGGTGGTCACGAGGGAAATGGGGTTAGCATGCTACAGGAATTTGGAGATGGAAACCGCGACCACTTCACACACCCTACTTTACTACTTTACCCTCGCCCCGAGGGTTACTAGGTCGTTGAATCGATCGATTGGTTCTCGGCAGGTCCAAGCCATGGCGCGCAAGAGGATCGTTCGATAAACCGGATCGTCGAACGTCCAGTTGTAGTGCCCAGGGATTCCCACAAAGACGCGGCCTTGACCTGGTTCATAACACCAGATCTGAGGCCAGGATTCCCCCTCCTCAGGGCTGGAAGCCAGGAGGGTGATCTCGTTCGGGTCCCCTGCTAAGGTCCAATAGCTTTCATCTAACAGATCGAGCTTTTGGATGTTCCGAAGGATAGGGTGATCGGTGTTGTAGAGCTCCAATTCGAGAGGTCCGTGCCGGTAACGGATCTTCCCCGCGTGCGAAGCCATTCCAATTCGCTTTGCAAACTCGGGAGCGCGCGATTCACCGTTGACGGCCCAGTGGATGTAGAGAGCACCACCACCTCGGTTCAGATAGGCGTCGAGCTTGCGCGCTCGCTCATCGTTCCAGTTCCCTTTTTGAAAGAAGAAGAGGACCGATGCAGTTTCGAGTTGCTCGTCGCTCGGAAAATTCCAAGCGGTCGAAACGGTGACCTCCTTCGCGTCCGAGAGGAGGCTCCCCCAATGCACTTGCCAAGCAGGATAATCATGTTCTCCGGGTCCGTGGTCCTTCTCTCCGGCGACCAAGACGATATGAAGTGGCCGCAACGGTTCGGGAAGAAGCTTCGAGTCGGCTAGGATCCGAGCGACTTCTTCGTGCGATCTCATCGGAGGAGGAGCAACCTTCCCCGCAATCGGCATCGTTGGCGGTGGCTTCGGGTCCGCGGCCGGTGGCGCAGGTTTCGGAGAATCCTGAGCCCCGACAAATGGGACGGAGCTAAACAGACCCGAGATGAGTAGGCACACAATGCAGGTGTGCAACGATTTGTATAGCATCGTAAAAAATCTCCCCCCAAAGTAGAACGGAATTCATTCCGTTAAAAAACGCCTCCAGCTCCTATCTCCAAAAGAACGTATTGTAAACTCCCAACTCAGGACCGCTAAGGAACTGTCCCAAATAACTTCTGCGTTTTGAGCCGGTTCGTAGTCGTAGGGTGTGTGAAGTGGCCGCTGCTTCCAGCTCAAATCAAGATGGCGAGTCAATCCTCGTTTCTATTGCAAGCACCTTCGCACCCAAAGCGGCCACGGAACACACCGGAAGTGTAGCTGGCACCCACGGATCCAACTTGGTTTTGATTTCTAGCGATTCTACCCCTCACCCCCGGCCCCTCTCCCCGAAGCGGGGCGAGGGGAGCTGAACTCTAAAGCGCGGCGAGTACTAGGGCACCAAAGCGGTGCCCGACGGGGGCGAGCCCCGGTCGGGCAAGAAGCGAATCAGAGAATGAAACTTGCAGAAACTTGATTCCCCAAAATACCCACTTTTTGACAGCCCGGGTTTACTCCCAACAATTCTAACAATTCTCCACGCCCATCGCTTCGCTCTGAGCGTGCCACCCCTCTTCTTCCTATAGCCTAAAGTCCAAAATAAAAGGCCTTACTCCGAAGCGTTCCTCAACGGAATGAATTCCGTTTTACCTATTTCAACGGCCAAGCGTCGACCCATTCGGTTTCTTTCAATTCGGCTTGAAAGTCTTTCAAGAGGCGGTCGTGCATGTCGTTGAGGTGGGCGGCGCCATAGAAGATGGCAAAGGTTTTCTTCCCAGACTTCAATTCGGACTGTAGCACCTCGAGCGCTTTCCGGTTCCGCTCGGTTAAGAGTGTGCTTTTCCCATCTTTGTCGGCAAGACCTGCCATTTGTGCGTCCATCGTATCAAACTGCTCGGCCATCGCGCGGCGCAGCTTCATCGGATCGTTCGAGAGCATTGCGTTCATCATATCGGCTTGCTGTTGCTGCCCTTTCGGGGTGGATTGGGCAGCGATGCCGGAGCCCATCAAGCGAGCGAACATCCCGATGAACCCATCCTTCCGCTTCTTCATGTCCTCACCAAACTCCGAGGGGCTCATGTCGGCATGAACGAAGTTGGCAGCTGAATAGTCAACCTCATCCAATTGGAAGCTCAGCTCCAATTTGTCTTTCATCCCAGATTGGATGCCCGTCAACGGGTTAAAGCCCCCCTCCTCGCGCATATCGGGACGGTTCACTTCCGGATCCGCGACGAGTTCGTACAACACCGCCTCGTAGTTCTGAAATCGCTTGTTGAGATCGTGATAGTACTCCCGCATTCCAACGTGGACAGCACCGACCAAGTCGATTTTGGCACCCTGGAATTCCCCCGAGGTTATCTCATAGGTTGCGATCGCGGCTTGCAGGGCGCGCGGAGCTTCGGCAACTCGATCGATGCGTAGAAACTTGGGTTTGACCTCCTTCTTTGCGGATGCCGTCTCCGTCCTGGCCGGCTCGACCTGTTTCTCTTGGCCGAACCCGTTGGATGCTTCGATCGCCGTCCAAGTTGCGACGGTAGAGGTCATAACGATAGAAAGGGAGAGCAGCCTAAATCGCAAAAATCGCATCGCTCGACTCGTTCCGTATTTTTCGGAGTAGATACCAAACTTGAACAACACGCAATTTTAGAACAGTTCTCGCTGAAAGCCAATCGTTGCGAAAAGAAGCCGCTCGCATTCAAATAGGGGCTTTCCCCTACCAACCTTGAGGATCGACCCCAGTGCGAGGCGAAGAGCCACTCTCCATTCCGCCGATCATTCAGCCAAACGATCGGGATAGCTTCGACCAGCGACCTCACGTTTCGTCCCCGCCGTGCCACGCCTGCGGTTCTCCGCGGCAACCGGGCTCTCGATTCTGCACCGCTTGCGGAGTCCCCTTTGACATCCCGACGCCGAGGACACTCCCTCACAATCGCTCTCGCAGCGGTCGAGCGCTCGCCGGTTCCCACGACAAGGGAACCAGTTTTCATTGCGACAACTGCGGTGCCGATGTCGATGTTCCCGAAGGTGGAAAAAGTCTTCGCTGCCCCTTCTGCGACTCGACCTACGTCGTCGAACTTTCCAAAGAAAAGCAACGCCGAGGGTCCCCCGAGTTCGTGATCGGATTCGCGATCACGCGCGAAAAAGCACTCGAACTCTACTTCGAATGGTTAGGGAAGAACAGCTGGTTCCGTCCCAGCGATCTGACGCAGCGAGCGATGACCGACAAACAGCAAGGAGTCTATATTCCTTTCTGGCACTTTACGATGGGCTCGGCGAGTCGCTGGGAAGCGATGATCGGAGAGTACTGGTATCGAACGGAGAGGTATACCACGACCGACTCCAAGGGGAACCGCGTCACCCGAACGAGGCAAGTGCGAGAGACGGAATGGTGGCCACTCTCGGGGGAGCATCGCAAGTACTACTCGGGGTATATGGTGTCGGCTTCCAAAGGACTCCCCCATGCGGAAGCCTTGAAGATTCAACCCTTTCAACTATCACAACTGATGCGGTATCGTCCCGATTATCTCGCCGGTTGGCTCGTCGAAGAATACTCAGTCGACAAGGAAACCGCCTTGGCCATTACGCAGAACGAGTTTAAGCGACGGGAGTATCTACATGTACAATCCTTCCTCCCTGGGGACACGCATCGAAACCTTAGCGTTTCGACGAAGTTCGAACTCGGGGGTACCGATCTGGTGTTATTGCCGGTCCATGTCTTGAGCTATCGATACCGCGACCAAGTGTTTCGCTTCCTCGTCAATGGGCAGACCGGGAAGATCTATGGTGAGAAACCTTGGTCGAAAACGAGAATCACGATCGCGGTCGTCGCCGTGGGTATCTTGATGTTGCTGTTGATCTTAATCGTGATTGCGATGTCCCATCCGAGGTTAGGTGGTTAATGATCGAGACCAAGTGCGAGGTCTGTCGAAGCTTCCTGGATGCAGAAGATCTTTTCTGTTGCAACTGCGGAACCGAAAATCCGAACGGACAGGATGCGTCTGGCGTATCGTTGAAGCCGCAACGACCGAGCGATTCGTCGATGGGGGTGACCAGCTTTCAGTGCGAACAGTGCGGCGCTTCGATGAGCTACGATCCTTCGGCCCGGCAGTTGCGATGCCCCTTCTGCGGAGGAGAAAAGTTACAGCCGAAAAGAAGTACACGGCAGTTGCGTCCGTCAGCGGTCGTCCCTTTCCAAGTGACTCGACCGGAGGTAGAACCCCTTCTTCGAAAATGGCTTGGGACCGGGTTTTGGCGACCTGGTGATGCTGCCGAAGTTTCGGTTATCGCGAAAGCAGAACAAGTCTACGTTCCCTATTGGGTCTTCTCTGCCAACGTCGAGACCGCCTGGACCGCAGACACATCGGCCGTTCCTGCGGGAGCCCGCGGCGATTGGTACCCCGTATCGGGGACCACGAATCGAAAGTATGGACAGATACTCGTCTGCGCCAGCGGGATTCTCTTCCCGATCGAAGCGCGCGAGATCGCCCCGTTCGACCTTTCTAAATCGGTCTCCCCCGACAAAGTCGACCTCGTCCATGCCATCGTCGAGGAGTTTCGCGTCACCAAACGGGATGCGAGAGGCGTTGCGAGAGGTGAGATCGATCGCATCGTCTCCGGCGAAGTCCAACAACAGGTTCGTGGCCGGACTCGGAACATTCGAGTCAACAACCGAATCCAGGACATGACCAGCCGCCCCGTCCTATTGCCGGTCTGGATCATGGCCTATCACTACCAAGAAAAGCCCTATCGAGTTCTCGTGAACGGCCAAACCCGCGAGATCTACGGCGCCGCTCCCTTTTCGAACGCTAAGCTTGCGATCGTCATCGTCGCCGCGTTTGCAATCGTCCTCTTTATTATCGCCATCGTAGTCCTCGGATCCCTAGTCGCTCATCATCAATAGGTACCGACGCGTAAGCGAGGCCACGAAATCACAACCCGACGCGTTAGCGAGGGATAGCGCTGGCAACCACGCATCCAATGCAAGGTTTCACAGCACGCCCTTCGCGCCTCAGGGACGCGCCACCCGGCGCCTGAGATATTCCCGACAAAGGCCACGTTCACTCGCGACGCTGTCCCTCGCTTACGCCACGGGTTGTGATGGGGGGACGCTTCGCTTCCTCCCACGAAACTTGCTAAACTGAAGCAACTTCCACTCCACCACCTCTCCATTTGATAAAAGAACTCTATGATGTCCCTTCTTAGAATTGTCCTTACTTGCCAACTGGCGATCGTCGCATTGGTAGTCTCCTCTCTCTCAAGTCTCGCAATCGAATCAAAGAACAATATGGGTATCGAATCCAAGCCGTTTGGCAAAACCGCGAATGGTGATTCCGTAACACTCTACACGTTGACGAACTCCCAAGGGAACAAGGTCCGCATGATCGACTACGGTGCTATTATCGTCTCGATCGATGTCCCTGACCGGGAAGGTAAGATCGCGAATGTAAACGCGGGCTTCGACTCCCTCGAGGGTTACCTGCAGCGGCACCCTTACTTCGGATCGACCGTCGGACGTTTCTGCAATCGAATCGCAAAGGGAACCTTCACGATCGATGGAACGAGTTACTCATTGTTCATCAACAATGGCCCCAACCATCTACACGGTGGAAAGGTCGGCTTCGACCAACAGATCTGGAAAGTGGAAAAGGTGGAAACGGCGTCGAGTGTCGGTCTCCGCTTTTCCTTGACGAGCCCCGATGGTCAAGAAGGATATCCGGGAACTCTTCAAGTCACCGCCGACTACACATGGGATAACGACAACAAATTGTCGATTCGTTTTCAAGCGACCACCGACAAGGCAACCCACGTGAATCTCACCAACCACGCCTACTTCAACCTCGCAGGGATCGGGTCTGGCAAGGTCTACGACCATGTGTTGGTGTTGAACGCGAAGGAATACTTGCCCGTCGATGCGAATATGATTCCGACGGGATCCCCTGCGAACGTTGCAGGTACCCCTTTGGATTTCACGACGGCGACCAAGATCGGCGATCGGATTGCGACTTTGGAAGGGACGAAGGGGTATGACCATTGCTTCGTCGTCGATGGCAAAGCAGGAACGCTTCGCGCTGCGGGGAAGGTTGTCGAGCCGAAGTCTGGACGTACGATGAAGGTGGAGACCACCCAACCGGGGGTTCAACTTTACACGGGAAATTTTCTTGGAGGGAATGCGAGTACTGCGAACCTTGGGCAGCACGAAGCCTTTTGCTTGGAGACCCAGCATTATCCAGATACTCCTAATCAACCCAACTTCCCGACGACGTTGTTGAAGCCAGGTGAGAAACTGGATGAGACGACTACCTATCAGTTCGGAGTGGAAAAATAACCGATCATGGGACAAGCGATTGTCGACCCTGAACAGCTTCGCAACTTTGCGATGCAACTCAAGCGTTTTTCGGGGATGCTCTCCGATGCGTCCACCAAACTTTCCCAACAGATGCAACATCTGGCTGTTTCTTGGCGCGACCAAGAGCATCAGAAGTTTTCGTCGGAGTTCGAGCAGGAGCTGAAGCAACTTCATCGACTCATCGAGTCGAGCGAGCGCCATGTTCCGTATCTTTTGCGAAAAGCCGAGCTGATCGAAGAGTATCAACGAGGGAGTGGGTAGACGGGCAATGGCTGAGGCGAACGTCAAAGACCTTGAAGCGATCGAAGCATTCTCCGAAGCCATCTCCGGTCTTCGGAGTGCAACTCGCAAACAGGTGGACGAAATTCGAGAGCAATTCCAGCGAGTCTCCCACTGGCTTGAAAACGAGTTGCCCGATTATTGGAAGAACGAGCTTCGAAAATCGGAGAAGCGGTGGCTGGAGGCCCGAGAGGAACTCCTACGTTGCGAGTCGAAGACGCGCGCCGACGACGAGCGTTCCTGCTCTGTCCAACGAAAAATGCTGGCCAAGGCCACGGAACGTCGCCGTCTGTGCGAAGCGAGAGTTCGCTCCCTGCCCCAGCTTCTACTGGAATGGAATCAATTCCTGCAAGAATCGTCAGCAACGGTAAGGCAACTAGAAGACCTCTCCGAATCGACCCTTCAAACCGCAATCGTACGATTGCAAGGAACCATCGAGACCCTGAAAAAATATCTCACAATGTAGAACGGAATTCATTCCGTTAAACAACGCTTCCATTCAACGCCGCCATCAGCGCAGTGAGCCGGCTTCCAGTTCAGGGAACCCTCAAGCCCCCCCGCAAGTAGCGAGAGGCTCTCACCACCTGCGGGGGAAAAGAGAACCACGAATCTTACGAATACAATGAGGAGGAGCATAGGTGCTTCGCATCCTCTGCGGTTCAATTCTTTGGCTCAATTCCTTATTCGTAAGATTCGTTCGATTCGTGGTTGTTCCCTTGAGCAGCCCTGAACGAGAAGCCGGCTCACCGCGCGGGTAAGGCCAATGTAGAACGGAATTCATTCCGTTAAACAACGCTTCCATTCAACGCCGCCATCAGCGCAGTGAGCCGGCTTCCAGTTCAGGGAACCCTCAAGCCCCCCCGCAAGTAGCGAGAGGCTCTCACCACCTGCGGGGGAAAAGAGAACCACGAATCTTACGAATACAATGAGGAGGAGCATAGGTGCTTCGCATCCTCTGCGGTTCAATTCTTTGGCTCAATTCCTTATTCGTAAGATTCGTTCGATTCGTGGTTGTTCCCTTGAGCAGCCCTGGGTTAGGGGCATGCAATGCGTGTATTGGGGGCAGGAGCTAGAAAAGTTGCTTAACGGAATGAATTCCGTTCTACATTTTCGTCGATTTCGAAGCCGAACAGTTTCAAAAAGAGGTTATGCCAAGCTGGATCTCGTGCCACGATGCGAGGAGCGTGGCACCAAACGGCGGGGTCGACAAAGACGCGCGACGGTCCGTTCGGTTCAGATATTTGCTGAACCAACTCCTTCAACTTGGCGATCTCCGAGCGAGAAAGAGAATGGGCTCTCGCGAGTTGCCGAAAGATCTTCTTCGGCGAGTCCGACGGCGCACACCACCAAGCCCAAAAGGACAGAGCCCCTTTCCAAGCAGCGATAATCAACATCAGGCTTAGCAACCCTGCGACGACCGCCTCCCAAGGGGTGAGTGGGTCAATTAGCATCGACAAGTATGGAGTCATCGATTCCCCCCACCTTCATTGATTGTCGCCACCGACCTCTCTTTTAGGGGAACTCCGAGCAAGACCGCCACTCGCACGGCCCTCGCGCGACGTTGTGCGGCAGGAGAACGAGCCTCAAGATGCAATTGGGACATGGTTTCCTTGTCGACCAAACGGACGATGCGCCCAAACGCTTCGACGTGCGCTTCCGGCCATATCTCTGAGATGTGAAGCATCGTGTCACACCGAAACTCCGACATCATGAAATCGAAAGCGGATTGCATCGGCTGGGGCAACTCGTGGTAGCGATCCAGGAATTCATCGATCGCCCCCCGAAACGATGCCTTCCAAGGTGGCGGCACGTAAGGATCGATATCTGGGAGACTGAACGAATCGCTCAGAACCATCGTCACCACCGACGCTTCTAGTACGCCGAGCGATCGCATTCCTCGCACCGCAGTGGAAACGACTCCCTCGTCTTGCAGATGCTCCGGTTTGGCAATCGCGTTGAGGATCACTCGCAAAACAACATCGGGAGTCAGATTGGCTTGGGTAGCAACTCGGAGGAGAGAACAGTGTTCGAGCGCGTTGAGGGAGGCGTTGCGATTGTCGGGGCTAAAGACCCTCGGCAACGGGGCGAGCACAAGGTTCTTGATCAATGCGGGAGTAACACCGAACCTTCTTTCGAAATCCAAAAAGATGCGAACGGATTCATGGTCGTCCCAATCAGCGAAGAGTTCCAAAGCTCCTACGGTTGCAGATTCCCCCCAATAACAACCACACAACAGATCCCCTACCTGGGACTTTGTGATCGTCTTCAATCGCTTCGCGAGCAAGGCCTCATAAGGTTCTTGAAAAGGTGAAAACAGACCGAGGAATCCGGGATCTTCCCAATGGGATGCGGAGAGCCAAGCCTCCAACAATGCGCCGATTCGATGGTCCACAAAACGACAAGCCGCGACGTTAAGTGAACGCAACAGTTCGTCACGGAACGGTGAAGGACGAGGGACAAGAGCGAGTCTTGCGACCTGCCCCATCTCTTCCGCGAGTCCTTTGAGCAATTGGATGGCGACGATTTGTTGTGGATCGTTCGAAGACTCTGCGACCTCTACCAAGCGGCTAATCAAGGGAGTAAGTCGAAGCTTTGCAATCGCGACTAAAGCCTGTTGCCTTTGTAAAACCGAATCGATCTCGCTGCTATCCAAAGCCGCCTCGACCGCGCCGACCAGCATATTGCTGTGACTCGCGAGGAGACTCAATTCTTCCTGATCACATAGATCGATGCAGCGCAAGATCACTTCTATCGAAGCCCGATCACCACGTTGGATGAGTGCTTGAAGGGCTGCGATTCGAACCGGCGTTACGGTGGACCGGAGGGCGTATTCCAACGCCGGGACCGCAGCGAGGTTATGCGCTCTCCCCAGAAGCTGAAACGACGTTTGCAGAGAGGGAGGAACTGCGTAAATCACCGAAACGCCCCTAGATTGTCCATGACCTGTTCTTTTCCTAGCAAATAGGTACTCCTCTTTAGGCGAGCGTCAGAAATAAAACTACCTCCGTGGCCCGGGCGTCTCGCCCGGAGTTACGAAGGTTTCTCCGGGCGAGACGCCCGGGCCACGATGAGGAAAAGGCAAAAACTCATCTGCCGCTCGCCTTAGAAGCAGCTATCGCCAACACCGATAAACCTTCTTTCCTGGAACTTGAAAGAACGTACAGGAATCATAGCGAAGAGACGCTATGTATCGGTTTTAGGAACTGTCCCGAAATAACGTTCCGATTTCAAACGTCTCACTTCTTTTCTTTTTTCCGTGTATTCCGAGTATTCCGTGGTTCCCCACTCAAGAGTTAGCCTCTCGCAACACCTTCACTACCCGCTCAAAATCTTCTGGTAATGGCGCGGTGAAAGTCATTCGTTCACCCGACTTTGGATGGGAAAGTTCTAACTGGTAGGCATGGAGGGCTTGCCGGCTCATGACGACCTCTTCGTCCCCTGCTCGTAGTGGTAAACCTTGAGCGAGGCGTCTTAACAATTGCCCTCGGGTGACGGTTGCATGTCCACCGTAGAGTCGATCGCAGAGAACCGGGCATCCGATATGGGCCATGTGGAGGCGAATTTGATGAGTGCGGCCCGTCTTGGGTTTTACTTCGATCAGTGCGTAACCGCGAAATCGTTCTCGGACTTCAAAAAAGGTGGAAGCTTCTCGGCTAGAGGGGTGTCCGGAGCGAATTGCCATCTTCTCCCGTTGATAGGGATGGTGCCCGATCGGTTGGTGAATCCAATCTCGATCTCGATCCAAGCTCCCCGCGACGATCGCTTGATAGGTTTTCGTAACCTCCCTCGCTTCGAATTGGGCGCAGAGTTTAAAGTGAACTTCGTTCGTCTTGGCGATCGCGATCACCCCACTCGTGTCCCGGTCCAACCGGTGAACGATCCCGGGACGCGTTGCCCCTCCTGCATCGCTAAGTTGCTGAAAGTGATGAGCTAATGCAGCGGTGAGCGTGCCCGACCAATGTCCTTTGGCAGGGTGAACTACCATCGCAGGTGGCTTGTTGATGATCACCATTCCCTCATCCTCGTAGAGGACATTCAGCGGGATCGGTTCGGGGATCGGACCATCCGAAGGGGGAGGTGGGAGGAGGTCGATCGAGACCTTTTGTCCTGGATAGACCTTGAAGGCTGGTTTGACAGGGCGACCATCCACGCAGACCTGATCCTCTGCGATGAGTTTTCGCAAAAAAACGCGGCTGTACCCGTCGAGCTTGAAGGTCAGATAGAGATCGATTCTTTTCCCTGCATGCTCCTCGCATACATCGAAAGAAAGATCCCTTTGGGGTTCCATGCCTCCCGAATCACGCTTGATCTCGCCTAGTGGAAACGAAGCGTTGTCAGGTGGGAGTTCCAACTCATCGAGAGGTAGGTTCATCGTCCCTCTACGCGTCCTCGTCTTCTATGTCGCTCTCTTCACTACTTCCTTCATCGCCATGCAGGAGAGCCGGTTCAATCATGACCGCATCTTCCGATTCGGGGTTGATTAACAAGCCGAACTCTTCCGACATCGGTCGAAGAAGGCTTTCACCATCGACTTCGAACAGGTCGACCGAATCTCCTTCGATTTGATCGGCGATGGAATCGACGAATTGCGAGGCGGCCTCCGAGTCCATGAACGCGACGACGGCGGGGAATTCTTCGGTTTCCACCACGAGAGCGGCCAACGCGTTTTCATCCTCTTCTTCTTCGGAGGCGAGTGCGACCAGGGTAAAAGTTTCGCTTCGAATCCATTGATCGACAGCGGCCCGATCATCGTCGGTGATCGCTTGAATGAGACCGGCAAGCCGATTGTTGACGCGCTCTGGATCGTTCATGGGACACTCTTTCAAAGTGGACAGGGTTGGTTGCGGGTCAAAGGTTAAGGAAACTGGGGCACCCGACAGTTTGACAGAGAGGAGACCGCCTGGCTATCGCAACGCCACCGATATTTTAAGGGATCGGTAGAAATAGTTGTTGTTTGGCCGGGGCGTAAGCGAGGCCCGAAAATCACAACCCGACGCGTTAGCGAGGGACAGCACTGGCAATCACGCATCCAATGCAAGGTCTCACGGCACGCCCTTCGTGGTTCGGAGACGTGCCACCCGACGCCTGAAATATTCCCGACAAGGGCTACGTGCACTCGCGACGCTATCCCTCGCTTACGCCACGGGTTGTGATGGGGGACGCTTCGCGCCCCCATCTTACCACCGTTACGTCAGGCCACCCCCAGCCTGACCTGACGCATCGGTGGTAAAGGACCTGCGCAAGGGTGGCACGCTCAGAGCGAAGCGATGGGCGTGGAGGACTTCTCGGAACATTGGGAATAGCCTCAAAGCATCACGCCCATCGCTTCGCTCTGAGCGTGCCACCCAAACTAGACTGATTTTTATCCAAACTGCCAAGTTTAACTCCGATGCGTCAAGGCGAGCCCAGCCTTAGCTAGAAACACTCCTTAACGGAATGAATTCCGTTCTACCCTTCCTTTTGGTGGAAGATGCACCCACAATAGAGCAGATGCACGGCCCAGCCTATCACCTCTCTTGGAGTGTACCCACGATGAATCATGCTTCCCGTCGAGACTTCCTTAAAAGTGCTTCCGTCGCAGGGGCTTCCCTTGCCGCAGTCCCCTACTTTCAGACATCAAGTTATGGGCAGTCCGAAGCGAAGAACGACCGCTTCTCGATCGGTTGTATCGGCGTAGGGAGCATGGGAACGGGAGATGCCCAGGGGCATGCTCGTTTTGGCGATATCGTGGCCGTTTGCGATGTCGATTCCAATCACATGGATCGAGCGCGCATGCACGATGGAATCGGGAAGGGAAAAGCGGACGCGTATAAGGACTATCGAAAGATCCTCGATCGAAAAGACATCGACGTCGTCAGCATCGTCACTCCCGATCATTGGCACACCAAGATTGCGATCGAAGCGCTCCAAGCGGGCAAGCATGTCTTCTGCCAGAAGCCACTCACTCTTACCCTTGAAGAGAACCAACTCATACGAGCGGCCTGCATGGCACACCCCAAACTCGTGTTCGTCGTGGGTACGCAGCAGCGCTCTGACAAGAATCGATTTCTTCGCGCGGTCAACATGGCACAGAAAGGGCTTTTGGGGGATCTAAAAAAGATCACTTGCGGAATCGATGGAAGCCCCACGGGAGGACCTTTTGAGAAGGCGGATCCTCCTCCCCAACTCGATTGGGATATGTGGCTCGGTCAAGCGCCAGCGGTTGACTACCTAACCAAACGATGCCATTACGAGTTTCGTTGGTGGTATGAGTACTCGGGCGGGAAGTTTACCGACTGGGGAGCGCATCATATCGATATTGCCTTGTGGGCGGCTAACTTGACCGAACAAGGAACCGGTCCCATCGAGATCGATGGAACCGACGTGAAACACCCTGTTGAATTTAAGGATGGGAATCCAATGGTGGACAACGCTTACAATACTTCACATGACTTCAACGTCATCCACAAGATGCCTAGCGGGTTAGAGGTTACCGTCACCAGCCGTGGGCGAAACGGGATCTTGCTCGAAGGGACCAAGGGGCGCATTTTCGTCAACCGGGAAAAGATCGAGGGGTTACCCATCGAAGAGGAATGGGACAAGGACAACTTCACCGAGCAGGATCTCGTCAACCTGTACAAGTCGAAGAAGTTTGAAGGGCACAAAGAGAACTTCTACACCTGCATTCGCGAAGGAGGACTTCCCGTCTCGGATGTCTATTCCCACTTGCAGACCATGAACATGTGCCACCTTTCGGCCATCGCAGGTCGACTCAAAAGAGTGATTCGCTGGGATCCCAAGACAGAGAAAATTGTCGGAGACGATCAAGCAACCGCGATGCAAGCTCGCAACCCCCGAAAAGGTTTCGAGATCCCTGTAACTTGATCGCCCCACACGGTAAATGCTAGAAACAAAAACCAAGTTTGAAGCGTTTCGAACGAACTCTAAGTAGCCAACGACTTGCCAGAGTGGCTCGAACAATCTGTTCTTAGGGTTTGCCAAACGTGATCACAACTTCAAAGATTTCATCCCGCAACAGCAACACCGTGAAGCATTTCCCCTCGGGAAATCAGGCATTTCCTCACCCTGACCCGGGCGTCTCGCCCGGAGTTGCGAAGACCGCTCCGGGGGAGACGCCCGGGCCACGAACAAATCGCACGGCAAGAGCGAAATTGGCGTTCTCGAAAAATGCTTCACACCGTGGCCAAAACAGGCGTTTTTCTTTCGTTCGACGGATGCTTGCTTTGATTTTATTGAGCGGCTTCGTTTCACTCTTTTTGCGAAACAATTCATCGTGTGCTCAAGAACCAATGCCAGTACAGCAAGGAACGCTTCCTGGAGCACTCACCCGACCGGCGGAGGTGATTGACTGGGATGAACCGCTAACAGCGGATCAAGTAAACGATTCTCTCGTTGCTCTCGCAGATTTAATGAAACGGGATTGGCTATTGCTTGACGCGGTACCGTTCGGTTTAGAGGAAGCTGTACAGGAAGAACTCCGCAATGCAAAAAAGGGGTTGAAGCGATACGAACTTGAGTTAGCCATTCAACGGATCATATCGCGAGGTTGTGACGGTCATGCGATTGCCGGTGGATATGTTCGTGCGATGCTGCATTCGTCTGGTCGTTGTAGGCTATCTTTTCTAATCGTTCCGGTCGGAGATCGGTTCGTAGCTACGAAGGCAAGATGGAAAGAACGGAATCAGCTTTGGAAAAAAGACTACCCGTACATCACCGCCATTGATAGTGTTCCAATTGAAAAATGGATCAGCCACGCCCGACGATATGTCTCACGAACGAATCCTTTAACCCGCAGATCCATTTCTGCGTTGCAACTTGGATACTTAGGACACTTCCGTAAAGAACTCGGATTGGAAGCCAAGGATCGTATTCAACTGACCTTGCAGGCGGAAGACTTAACCGAGTCGACGATTTCAGTTCCGTTTCCTGACGTTCCTTCCGAACCATTCCTGCCCCAACTTGCCTACTCAACGTATCGCATCGCTGAGAAAAACGAGGGGACTCCTGACTGGCAAATTTTGGACGGCAATATCGGCTATTTCTACTTAACGAACGCTGGAGACCGTGCGATACAGGCTATCGTCCAAGGATTCCCCAACATGCGTAACACGGATGGGCTCATCATTGATTTGAGGAGTAACGGAGGTGGCAGCCCTGAAATTGCGTTGCTACTTGCGCAGTGGTTAATCGGTGCTGACCAAACTGCAACCATAGGAGGATACCGTTGGAGCCCGTACCCTGCGTCTGAGAATTTCCCAACCTACAAATTGGATGATTCTGGGCTCTCACAGTTTACACGCTCACGAATAGACGAAGCTCAGAAACGTCTAGTGAATAGTTGGTCCCCAGGACACCACTTGAATGCCGCTCTTCAAACTGCACTGTTAGTGAACTGGCGAACCGAGCCTTCCATTGCTCCATTCAATAAACCTGAACTTAGGCCACTATTTGAATCGCTGGATCTGTACCCCTACCGACACAAGGTAGTAGTGCTCGTTGATCGATACACGTTTTCGGCTGGGGAAGTTACAGCTGCGATGTTGGGCACTTTACCTAACGTGCTAGTGTTAGGGGAATCTACGCGTGGAGGTGGAGGTTCTTCAAGAGAAGCTAAGGAGTCGCACATACCTTATGCTCTCAGTCCGAGATTGACGAACCAAGCGGTTTTTGTCGAACCGACGGGAACGCTAATCGATGGGAAGGGGGTTGTACCCGATGTTGTTCATGAAATTGACACCGAAACAATCACGGGTCCTTTAGATACCGCGATCGAAGAAGCGAGGAAACATATTCTCAGCGAAAAATAATGACATGGACTCAATCCATTTTAAGGAGTACAGGAAGAGGGGGATGGACGATGCCACCTACCTTTCAGAAGCCACCTGCAGATCGCTGGAGAGCTAAGTTGTCGTCGAGGTCTTCGGTACGAAATATCCTGCCCCCCCTCAACAGATGGCTCACCTTAGGTTTCGGAAAGCAGCGAAATAAAATCCCCCCCCACTTTGCGCCCTTTAAAGTTGCGCTATTTTTGTGGCACAGAGACCACAGAGTCTAGGAAAAAACTTGAGAATCCGAAACACTCTGTGCTTCTGTGTTTCCAAAATCCGTACGGCGTCATAGTTTGAAATCCCTTGAATTTCCCGAGGAATTCATGAGTTTCATGCCAAATAGCGCAACTTCTAAACTTGGCGCCTTGGCGTGAAACCTCTCCTAACAATTGCCCTCGCACTATCGGCCATTCGCTCCAGCATTTATTTGCACTCCCCCCAACTGATCCTTTATACTTGACTCCATCACACGTCTGAACTTCCTTTCTGGTCTTCCCAT
>CAYMXM010000052.1:0-16421 GCA_964394065.1 uncultured Pirellula sp.
TTACGCCACGGGTTGTGATTTTCGGGCCTCGCTTACGCGTCGGCCAAACTACCCACATCAATAATCCTTCAATTTCTGCTGCAAGCTCTGGCGATGAATCCCCAGCCTTCGCGCGGCGGCTGAGATGTTGTTCCCCTCTGCTGCGAGGGCTTGCTCGATCGCTAGTCGCTCGTAGTGCTCGGCGATCTTCTGCTTCGCTTCCGTGAGGGGAAGCACAAAGTATGGTTCAAAAAAGCTCATCCCTTCATCCGATCCGATCGGCTGATGATGAGAGGTAAGCCCCAGATCCTCCGGTTCAATGCTCGTCGAAGCGGCCAGCGCAACAGCTCCTTCGACCCGTTGCTTAAGCTCTCGAACATTCCCCGGCCAAGCGTGCTGTACGAGCGCCGTCGTTGCATGAGAGCTAAGCGTCATGCCGGCTGGAAGGAAGTGATGGGCCAGGAGCAAGACATCTTCCGATCGAGACCGCAGCGGCGGGAGCTCCAGTTCGATCCCTCGCAATCGAAAGTAAAGGTCGGAGCGAAAGCGATGCTCACGGATAGCCTCTTCCAAATTCTGATGCGTTGCGCTGATGACTCGAACATCGACTTGGATCTCCTCCTCACTCCCCACAGGAGTTAGCACCCCTTCCTGCAGAACGCGCAAAAGCCTGGTTTGAACCGAGCTGGGCATGTCCCCGATCTCATCGAGAAAGAGAGTCCCACCGTTCGCTTTTCGAAAAACCCCTTCTCGATTTTTGTCGGAACCAGTGAATGCTCCTTTGACATGTCCGAAAAGTTCACTTTCGATCAAATGTTCTGAGAGGGCAGCTGTGTTGACCGCGACGAAAGGAGCATCCCTTCGGATACTGTGGTTGTGCAACTCGCGAGCCACCAGTTCCTTCCCTGTGCCACTTTCCCCTCGAATCAGAATCGAGAGATTGGTCGGTGCTGCTTTGCGGATTCGGTCGAAGACCTTGTGCATCGTCGTGCTGACACTCAACAAGCGACCGAGGGTTGGGACCGACTCGAGTTGCAATTGAAGCTCGATCACTCGGCGTTCCAAGGCCAATCGCTTCTCACTACGAAGGATAAGAGATCGCAGATGATCGAGTTCATACGGTTTGACGATAAAATCCATCGCCCCTCGACGAATGCACTCGACCGCGATGTGCACACTATCGTTCGCCGTAACGACGACGATCTCAGGGAGCCGTGGAGGTGGCGTCTCCTGCAAAGCCGAAAGAACACCGAGTCCATCAAGAACCGGCATGTTCAAATCAAGAAACACCAAGTCAGGGGCCCCGTCCCGAATACACTCCAACGCCTGCTGGCCATTCTCCGCTTCCAGAATCGTTCGATCCGCTGAACGAATCGCACGAAGCAACGCATAACGCGCGGTGGAATCATCTTCGACGACGAGTATTTTTATCATGTTCACGGGCTAAAAATATCGAGATACAATTATAACATCTTCGCTCCCCTCGGCCCGCTTCGGAGAGTGGGGCTGCGGAAGATGGAGACATTGTTTAACGGAATGAAATCCGTTTTCCATTACTCTACCGAGATTAAAAGAGATCCGGTGGCTAAATGCAGGCGAGCGATGGAAATCATGTGATCTGCTTGGGCTCGGGCCCAGTTGTTTTCGGCTTGGATCAGTTGCAGTTGCGCCGAGAGCAATTGGTCTAATAGCAAGCTGGTATTGGTGTCTACGAAGGCGTTGTTCCAACGAGCGGCTAAGTATTGTAGCTCTTCATGCGTTGCTAACGTCGATGCAACGGACGCTTCCAGCGTCGCATACGCAGCTTCTACCTGGACGATTCCACCTTCTACCTCTGCACGGATCGTAAGGAGTTGTTGGTCTAGATCGAGAAGAGTCTTTTGAAGCTCCAAACGTCGCACCTTCACAATAGCTTTCGCCGTCGTATTGCGATAGGGGCGAGCATAGGTAAGCCCTGCTGAATAGCTGGGAGCCCCTTCCGAGAATTGATCTCCCAACGAACGACCTGCGTTGTAGTCGCCGTTCAAACCTCGAACATAACTTTCCAATACCAAGTTCAACGTCGGGCGCAATTCATGTTCTGCGACTTGCAAACGGACTCGTTCCGCAGATAGACGAGTTTGGATCGCTTGGATCTCAGCCCTTGAGTTCAACGCTAGTGCAAGCTCTTGTTCGCGCGTTCGGTTAACGAGCCAATCGGTAGTCTTGGATAATGGGACGATCGGAACGTCCGGGCGATTTAGCAAGGCCGGAGCGGCGACTGCCGCGCGCAGCTTTGCCTCCGCAGTATGGATTTGCGCCACTGCAGAAATCAGGTTGGCTCGTTGCCGCGCGATCGCCGACTCCGAACGGAAATGTTGACTTCGCAAGCTGTCGATGTCGGTTCGTCCCGCCAACTCATCGCGGAGTTCTTCCAGCCTTTCGATACCCCCTGAGATTTGTTGAACGTAAGCGCGCGCAACAAAGAGTTCCCAATAGGCGTTCACGATGGAGAAGGCATGCTCTTGAATTCGGAGCATCGCTTCGTGACGGTTTTGATTCGCAGCTAACTCTGCGATAACGATAGGGGAGGTGTTGTACTCTTTTCCTCGCCCATACATGAGAGGCTGAGTGTATCGCACCGCCATCTTCGTATCTGCTTGATGGTTCGGTCGAAAGAAGTCGGAGTTGCTATCTTTGAAGATCATCCCCTGGCTCGCTTCGGCTTGTCCCCCCCAGGTGTTTCGCTTTCGAATTCCACCTCGATTGTCCAAGACGTGATCGTTCAAACGGGGGGCGGAACCGGTGATGAGCGCATTGCCGACGGGATCCGATGTGTCGTTGAATATCGAATCCATAAACAGGGTAGGATCGAAACGTCCACTTTCCGCATCACGATTTGCTTCGAGGATCTGTGGTTGGATAATGGCCGATTGAATCAAAGGAGAGTTCTCCAATGCCAATTGAATCAGTTGCTCAAGAGTAAGGCCATCTCCCTGCGTCGTTGGGCCGTGTCTGTTCCACCAGGGCTCTGCGAGCGTTTTCGCTTCTGCCTTGGTTCTCTCTAACCCCTCATATTCGTTGCGGCCCTCTTTCCCGTGTTGTGAAGCGCCTTCGGGAAGGGCGATTTCGTCGGCCATGTAGTTTGCTCGTGGCCCGGGCGTCTCGCCCGGAGTTGCATAGAAACCTCCGGGCGAGACGCCCGGGCCACCCGTAGGAGGAGGCAGAGGAAGCGGGGTAAGGCTTTCGAACTGAGCGCGCGCGTTTTCTCCTCCCGCCCAACTCGTGAGCAAAAGCATCAAAACCGTGGCTATGCTTTTCATCCGTGAAACCGCTAATACCATGTTCTTGGGATCGGCAGTTTGCCCCCCTATTAGTACGCAATTCCGGATTGTCAAAGGATCAGAGGGTTTTATAAGCCCGCAAGGAACAAACCGTCGTCACAAACGATTTTATCGATACAGCAAAACCGAGGTTCCTGTTCTACCCAGCAGGGAGATTATCTTGCGCAACATTCCAGGTGGTATCTTTTCAGCAGAAGCTACCCTGCGCACGTAAACTGCCCAATCGATACGATCCCACCTCAGAAGTGGCCTGATAGATCGATGAAGAGTTCGGTGAGCACGGTAAATCGGCCGACGCGTTAGCGAGGCCACGAAATCACAACCCGAAGCGCTAGCGAGGGACAGCACTGGCAACCCAGCCTCCAATGTTGGAAACCTCTAGCCCTCACTCCAGGCCCTGGGGCGTGGCAAATGCGGGCGACGTCTACTGGCAACGCAGTCCCTCGCTAACGCTTCGGGGTGTGATTGCCTCCCCTCGCTGGCGCGTCAGGGGAGTACTTAAGTCTGACTGAACAACGAAACAAGTTAACCTTGGCATTCCCGATGAATCGACCACAACAAGGCACTCCCTCCTTCGGTGAAAAACTCGTTGGCAAACTTTTGCGCTGGTGGGAAAAGGAGCAAACGGGTTCGGTCCAAACGCCATTGGTTGATGCGCAGGTTCTCGAAGACCGAGTGATGTTCAGCGCAACACCTCTCCCTACCGATGCTTTGATCGAAGCGGGAGGGGAGATCGAGACCGATCAAGATAGTGCAATCGATTTCGTCAATGACGCGCCTCTTCTCCCGGCAACGCCGGAGGTGCGCAGTGCCCTATTCGTCGATGCTAGCCTCGATCAACTAGACGCATTGCTGGAAGAACTCCTCGCAGAGGATAGTAACACCGATGTCTTTTTGATCGACACTAGCACCGATGGCTTGCAATATATTACCGATGTATTGGCAAGCTCCGAACAGCCATATTCTGCGATCCATATCGTTACCCACGGCGCCGAGGGTGCGGTCAACTTTGGGGATGTTTGGCTGACCGATGACAACCTGCAGGAGTATGAATCCTTACTCCGGAGCTGGAGCCAATACCTTACTGAGGAGGCCGACATTCTGATTTATGGTTGCGATGTTGCATCCACCAGCGAGGGAGAGCTGTTTCTACAACAGATCAGCACTTGGACATCTGCGGACGTTGCCGCCAGTAGCGATTTGACTGGAATTGAATCTCTCGGTGGGAATTGGGTTCTGGAGTTCAGCACGGGGCAAATCGAATCGAAACTGGTTTTCTCTGAAGATGTTCAAGGCAATTGGAACGGATTACTGAATTTGACCCCTGCGGGTGGTGAAACGAAAGTCAACACGACCACCACCAACGCGCAGCAGTTGACGGAGTTCGGCGGTGGAAACATCGCCATGGACGCGAACGGAAATTACGTCATTGTCTGGGAAGATACACGCAGCGGCGACAGCAATATTTGGGCGCAGCGATACAACGCGAGCGGTGCGACCCAAGGGGACGAGTTTCTCGTCAATAGTACCGTAGGCGGCGCACAGACCGAGGCCTCGGTCGCCATGGATGCCAGCGGGAACTTTGTCGTCGTGTGGACCGGGACAGATGGCAGCGCAGCCGGCGTGTACATGCAGCGGTACAACGCAGCCGGCGTGCCTCAGGGAACTGAAACCCTCGTGAACACCAACAACACGACGGGGAATCAGTATCGCGCGAAGGTCGCCATGAACGCTACGGGAGAATTCGTGGTGACCTGGACCGATGCCAATTTCAACCAGGGCGACATCTTCATCCAACGGTATGATGTTTCCGGAACGGCAGTAGGCACCGCCCAAACTGTCAATTCGACGTTGGCCAATACACAGAACTGGAGCGACATCTCGATGAACGCCGATGGCGACTTCGTCGTCGTTTGGCAAAGTCAGAATCAAGATGGCGGCGGATGGGGAATCTTCGCTCAGCGTTACAATGCTTCTGGCGTGGCTCAGGGAACCGAATTCCTGGTGAACACCACTACCGCCAACTCGCAAGTCAATCCCAACGTCGAGATGGCCGCCAATGGAAGCTTCGTGGTCTCCTGGTCCAGCGATGGACAAGACGGATCGGCCTACGGAACCTACGCCCGCGTCTTCAACGCGAACGGAACGCCAGCGACCGGAGAAATCCAGGCCAACACCCACACCACCGGTGCCCAGTGGTATGGAGATGTCGCGGTCCGAGCCGATGGCAGGTTCATCGTCACCTGGTCCAGCTTTAACCAGGACGGAAACGACCTGGGAGTCTACGCCCAGGAGTTCGATGCCAGTGGCAACAAGATCAGCGGCGAGTTTCGAGTAAACACAACGACCGCCAATGCCCAGCAGCGCTCCAGTGTCGCCTTTGTGGGAGATATAGCCGTCGTCACCTGGAGCGGCAATGGCCCCGGCGACAGCACCGGGGTCTTCATGCAGCGGTACGACGTGACGGAACCTCCTCACTATGAAGCGATCGGCGGCGAAACTCGTGTCAATACAGTAACGTCCAATACTCAGGAGCGCGGTGTCGTCGCGATGGATGCAAACGGCAACTATGTTGTCGCCTGGAGAGACAACCGCAGTAGCGACGTCGATATTTGGGCACAGCGATACAATGCGAATGGAGTCGCTCAAGGTAGCGAATTTCGTGTGAATACCACTCTCGCTGGCGGCCAGCGAATCCCGGCGGTTGCCATGGCTCCAGACGGCAGCTTTGTGGTGATCTGGGAAAGTGACGGTAACGCTGGAGATCCTGGCTGGGGAGTCTACGGACAGAGATTCGATGCCGCAGGGACCATGCTGGGAAGTGAATTCAGAGTCAATACCCAGACCACCGGAGACCAGCGCGACGTGCGGGTCGCCATGGATGCATTTGGTAATTTCGTGGTGACGTTTAGTGACATGAACTCGACCAGCGGTGATGTTTATGCCCAGCGTTACGACTCGTCGGGCAACGCGCTCGGCGGGAACTTTCTCGTCAATAGCACCACCACGAACATTCAATCACTTGCCGATATCGCAATGCGACCCGGTGGCGAATTTGTCATCGTTTGGCAGAGTGACGGCCAGGATGGTTCGGGGACGGGTATCTATGGTCGCCGGTACGACTCGTCTGGCGTCGCGCAAGGCGGAGAGTTCCTAATCAATCAAACGACGGACAACAATCAGCAGTATGCCAAGGTGGCCATGGTCTACGACGGCAGCTTCGTCGTCACATGGACCAGCGAAATCCAAGACACCAGTGGAAATGGCGTTTATGCCCGCCGCTATGATGCGTCGGGAACGGCACTGTCCAACGAATTTCGCGTCAACACGTACACATCCGGCAATCAGGACCGAAGCGACATCGCCGTCCGTGCCGACGGAGCATTCCTGATTACCTGGCACAGCAACGGTCAGGACGGCAGCAACCTGGGCGTCTATGGCCAACTGTTCGACCGCGATGGCAACCCCGTCGACAGCGAATTTCGAGTCAATACGACGACCACCAACGTACAGGAAAGACCTTCGGTCGCGTTTGTGGGCAACCGAGCAGTGATTGCCTGGAACGGGAATGGACCTGGCGACAACACGGGCGTCTTCACTCAGCGATACACCGTCACGCAAAATCTGCACGATTATGGGGTGATCGTGGTCACCACGACTAGCGACGAGGTGGACGGAGACACCAGCAGTATCTACGCATTGCTGGCCGACATGGGCGATGATGGAAAGATTTCATTGCGCGAAGCAATTTTCGCAGCCAACAATACTGCCAATGGTGTTGTCGGCCCGGACCGAATCTATTTTAGTATCGATGTCGGTGGGGCGAAAACAATTACCGTCACAGATAAGAATCTTCTCGAGTTCTATGACTCTGTGATCGTCGACGCCTCGACGCAGCCTGGATACGCAGGCTCCCCGTTGATCTCCATTGTTGACGGAGGAGACCTCGAGTACGGATTTCGTCTGTGGGGCGGCAGCGATGGCAGCACCATTCGCGGTTTGAACATCCAGGGCTTTGACATCGGAATCGATATCACTTCTTCCTGGAACACGATCGCAGGAAATTATATCGGAACGAATCTGGCTGGGACCGCGGCCGCGGGGAATGCGACCGGGATCAGCCTCTGGGGCGGAAGCAACAACACGATCGGTGGCCTCAGCGCCGCGGATCGAAATGTCATCTCCGGAAACACGGGCGTTGGGCTCTATTTCGGGAACAATGCCGATAACAACCTCCTCCTGAACAACTACATTGGCCTCAACGCCGCCGGAACCGCTGCGCTTGCCAACGGCAGTTCGGGCATCGTCTTCGATGGTAGTCACTCCAACCAGATTGGCAATGGGACGGTCGCGGGACTCAACGTCATCTCGGGCAACAACGGGAGCGGTGTCTACATCGCGAACTCCAATGACACCACACTCCTCGGCAACTACATCGGGACCAACGCTGCCGGAACGGCGGCTGTTGGCAATGGCCTTCATGGAATCCAGATTACCGGTGCTTCCAATACCGTCATCGGGAACGGTACTGAACTCGGCGCGAACGTCATCGCGCACAGCGCTCAAGATGGGATCCGAATTGAATCCAGTATCGATACTTTAGTGCGAAGAAATCTGATTGCATCCAACAACTGGAACGGCATCTCATCGACCGACAGCGAACAGACCGTGATCGGAGGTACGGGAGCGAACTTTGGCAACCTTGTCTCGGGAAATGGCCAAAATGGAATTTTGATTTCAGGAATCGGTTCGACGGATGTTTGGATCGCAGGGAACCACATCGGGTTGGATATGGACAGCCTGTCGGCACATGCGAACGGTTTGGCAGGCGTTCGGGTGGAAGCCGGAGCCAACAACGTGGTCATCGGCGGGAGCGTTGCATCGGCTCGAAATATCATCTCGGGAAATACCGGCGATGGCGTTCTGATCACCGGTTCGACAACCAGTATTGTCGATGTGATGGGGAACTATATTGGTCTGAGAGTCGGTGGTGATACCATCGTTGCAAACGGCGGCTCTGGAGTGGTCGTCAACGGAGGAGCCGTTGGCATCACGATCGGCGGCTCAATCGCCCCCCAACGCAACATCATCTCAGGTAACAGTGCGAATGGAGTCCTCATTACCGGCAGTACGACTCAAGCCAGCGTTTCTGGCAACTACATCGGCACCGACTACAGTGGACTTGTCGCTCGAGGCAATGTCGGTACGGGGGTCTATATCCTCAACGGTGCATCGAACATCCTTATCGGTGGTGGATTCGCAGGAGCAGGCAACGTCATTTCCGCCAACGCGCGGGGCATTATCATTTCCGGAGTCGGGACCGATGGCAACCTAGTCCAGGGAAATAGGATCGGACTGGACGTCAATGGAACGACGAGTTTGGGCAACACCTTCGATGGTGTTCTCATCCAACTGGGGGCAAAAAATAATCTGATCGGTACCGATGCGAACGGAACCAATGACGTCGGCGAACGCAACATCATTTCAGGGAACGGTCGATATGGTGTCGGTATCGTTTCTGCTGGCTCCACGGGCAATATCGTGGCCGGCAACTATATCGGAACCGACGTTACCGGCACGCTGGCTCGCGCGAACGTCACTGTCGGCGTCTCGATCGCCGGTGCTGCGACGAACAACCTCATCGGCGGTGGACTAGCCGGTGCGGGGAACGTCATTTCGGGAAATACGGCAGGTATTTACATCAACGCGCTCGGAACCGACTACAATAAAATCCAAGGCAATATCATCGGTCTGGCCGCCAATGGAACGACGGTACTTGGCAATACCAGCAGTGGAATCAATATCTACAACCAAGCCAAAAACAACCTAATCGGTACCGATGCCAACGGAACCCATGATGCAGGTGAACGCAACATCATTTCAGGCAATGGTGGTACCGGAGTTATCATCAGCGGTGCGACGACAACGGATAACACCGTCGCAGGGAATTACATCGGCACGGATATCACGGGGCTGCTGAGTCGCGGGAATGGCAGCTACGGCATTCAAATCACTTCAGCGAGCCAAACTCGAATCGGAGGCGTGAACGAAGCCGAACGAAACATCATCTCCGGAAACAACTCCTACGGAATCGGTGTTGGCAGCAGCGCTTCTTTCAATACCATCCAGGGTAATTACATCGGATTGGGCATGGATGGGGCAACGGCGATCGGAAACTCGAGAGGGATCCAAATCGATTCTGGTTCCAACAACAACTTGATCGGTGGAGGAGCCGCCAATGCGGGCAACGTTATTTCCTCCAACTCAACTCACGGCATTGTCATCACGGGATCTAACACGGATAGCAACCTCGTCCAAGGCAATACGATTGGTTTAGCCGCGAATGGGGCAACGCTCCGTGGCAATGCCGTCGATGGAGTGTCCATTGCTGGCGGTGCCAAAAACAACATCATCGGTACGGATGCGAACGGAACCGATGATGCGACCGAAGGAAACGTGATCTCGGGCAACCTTCGTTACGGCATTAATATTTTGGGAAGTGGAACCGATGAAAATATAATCGCGGGGAATTACATCGGTACGGATGGGACGGGGATGTTGGGGCGTGGCAACGGAGATATCGGTATTGCGATCTTCGGCCAAGCCTCAAACAATCGGATTGGCGGAACCACCGTGGTAGAACGGAATGTCATTTCTGGAAATGCCTTCACAGGAATCACCATTCTCGACGCGGGTAGTACCAATAATCTTATTCAAGGGAACTATGTTGGCACCGACCAAACCGGCAACGGAGCGATTGGCAACGGTGTTGGCATTCGAATCAGTGGAACTTCTGGAAATACCATT
Source organism: uncultured Pirellula sp. (assembly GCA_964394065.1). Lineage (GTDB taxonomy): Bacteria > Planctomycetota > Planctomycetia > Pirellulales > Pirellulaceae > JBKCUI01. The sequence goes on from CAYMXM010000052.1 coordinate 10,110, forward strand.
GGTGGAGCCATCTCGGGAGCTGGCAACCTGATTTCCGGGAACTCCCACGACGGAGTTCTTTTGGCCGGGGCAGGTACGACCAACAATACGGTTCAAGGGAACCGCATTGGCGTCAACGCTTCGGGGACGGCGGCGCTGGGCAACGGTGACCACGGGATCTCGATCAGCGACGGTGCATCGAATAACGCCATTGGCGGCGGCGCGGCCGGAGCTGGAAACGTGATTTCGGGGAACTTGGCTTCGGGGGTTTCTATTTCGGGTGATGGTACGGACAACAACCGAGTGCAGGGCAATATTATCGGTCTGGCCTCGGACGGGAATGCTGCGCTCGCGAACGCAACGCGCGGCGTTTTCATCAGTGCCTCCGCCAAGAACAATCTGATCGGGACCGATGCGGATGGCCTCGACGATATTGGCGAGCGAAACATCATTTCCAGTAACGGAACGGTTGGAGTTCACATCACCGGTGCTGGCACTTCCGGGAACAAGGTAGCTGGAAACTACATCGGAACCGACGTAACGGGTTTGCTTGATCGAGGGAATGCTCTTGATGGCGTCCATATCGGTGCAGATGCTTCCAACAACACGATCGGGGGCACACTCGCTGGTGAAGGGAACCTGATCGCGTTTAATCAACGAGACGGGATACGCATTCAATACACCTCAGGGACGGGCAACGCGATCCTCGGCAACAGCATTCATTCCAATGCAGGGCTAGGTATCAATCTTGTGGGTTTCCCGGATGATGATTCCGTGACCCCGAATGATCCCGGCGACAGTGACACGGGACCTAACAACCTGCAAAACTTCCCGGTCGTCGCCGAAGCAACCCTAGAGGGCGGTGAGTTGATTATCAACGGCTCTCTCAACAGCAACGCAGTTCGCCAGTACCGGATCGAAGTGTTTGCCAACACGACAGCCGATCCCTCGGGACACGGCGAAGGAGAACGGTATTTAGGGACATTCGATGTAACAACCGACGGTAGCGGTAATGTGAGCTTCGCTGAAGCGCTCGCCGGAGTAACGGTTTCACCAGGTGAATACATTACGCTGACGGCGACCGATCTCACCACCAATGACACATCCGAGTTTTCGCAAGCTGCGGCGGTGTTGCTGGTGAACCTTGCACCGTCTGCGTTACAAGCAACTGCGACGCGCAAAGGTGGTTTGCAAATCAATGGTGACGGTGGAAATGATGTCTACTTGAAAGCAGACAACGGAGCAGCGATTTTGGCAGGGTTGACTTCCGCGACGTTCGAGATTCGTTTCAGTTCGAACACGATTCCACAGGACGGAGCTTCGTTTATCTCCTATGCAACGACCAATCACGACAACGCCTTCTATCTTCAAGTAAGAGACGGCGACCTGCGGATTCGTTTCGACAACGCGGGAGCGGTCTCAACTGGATACGACTACAACCAGTTGTTTGATGGCCACGAACACACGCTGTCGTTTGCTTGGAGTAACGATGGTGGCGGACAGTGGCAGGTCTTCATCGACGGACAAATGGTCGATAGCGGCATCAACGTCGGCAGCGGTGCGTCGATCGCGGCGGGCGGTACACTGATTTTCGGCAATGACCAGGATTCCGTCGATGGCGGATATGATCCCGATCAGGCATTTAACGGGATACTGCACGACATTCGAATTTTCAGCGGCGTTCGCTCGGCAGAACAGATTCAATCGGGTTATCAAGCGACTCTTCCTTACGATACGCAAAATCTTCGAGCCAACTGGACGTTCAACGACCTGTCACTGGGCGGCGTGATCACCGATACGGTTCACGGAAACAACCTGACTGTCTCGCACGCATCGGGAACGGGCTTCTTCTCGAGCACACCGACGCTTTCTATGGCGATCGAGGAAAACGCAGCCAACGGGAGGGTTGTAGGTAGCGTTTATGGACTGGATGTTGAACGTGAACAGCGCATTGCGGAATTGTTGGCATCCGATCCGAGTCTTAGATATAGCGCTGAGTTCAACAAGTTTTACAAGTTGGTGGACAGTCCAGCCACATGGACTGCCGCTCATGCAGCGGCTTTGTCCAGTACGTTGAATTCGGTGTCAGGACAATTGCTGACGATCCGTAGTGCGGCGGAAAACTCCTTGGCCACGTCGTTTGTCAATACGATGAGTAGTACCGTGTGGTTGGGGATTTCCGATCAATTCGCCGAAGGAGACTGGCGGATCTATGAAGGAGGAACTCCCGGTGATTCCATCTGGCAAGGAGGGATTGATGGCTACCGCGTCAACGATGCCTACGTCAACTGGCATACGGGCGATCCCAACAATACACTCAACATGGAGCACTACGGAGAGTTGCGAGTTACCGGCAAATGGAATGATCTGCGTGAGGATAGCTCGCCGCGTCATTACATCGTTGAATGGAATGCGGACGATGTTCTGGACTCGACGAATGCACTGACCTATGCCATTCATTGGCAGTCAGTCGATGGTGCGTTCGCGATCGACCCGAGCACGGGCAAGATCACGGTCGCAGACGGTTCACTGCTCGACTATGAGTCCCTTGCGGTGCATGACATCACAATCAGCGTTTTCGATGGCGAGAACTACTACACGCAGAATTTTACGGTTCAGTTGACCGATCAGGCATTGGAGCCTGCTGTTCAGTTTCCTGGAAATCAAGTCACCGATGAAGATGTGCCACTTGTCTTTTCCCAGACCAACGGGAATAGGATCGTGGTCACCGATCAGAACCCAGGGACCAACAGCCAGATGCAAGTCTCGCTGACTTCTCCATACGGTACTCTCACTCTTGCGCAAGAGACTGGACTAACCGTATTTCACAACGGGGACAGTCTGATTCTTTATGGAACCGAGAGCGACATCAATGCCGCGCTCGATGGACTGGTTTTTACACCCAGTGCAAACTTCCATGGTTCAACGAACCTGGAAATTCATGTCCAGACTGCGACCGATACAATCGGTTACTATCCCTTCCATTATGGATCGGCGAACGATTTCAGTTGGGGTGAAAAAGAAAATGGCACAATGCACGGGGGTGCAACGGTCATCAACGATCCGGCGCGAGGAGAAGTCCTGCAACTGGACGGCAATGGAGATTTCATCTCGATCGACGGAACGTTTGGTGCCCCCCCTAACGCCACGCTGGCAGCTTGGGTCAATCTCAATCAGAAAGGCTTCCACGGTTCGGAAGTCATCAGCGTCGGAGATTCGCTTGTTCTCCGAATGGACGAGAGCAACAACGGGGTCGTCGGGATGTTCTACAACGGAACTTCGTGGATATCGATCGCGACAGAACGATTTATCGCAGGGACCGGTTGGCATCACGTCGCCTTCACCTTTGATGACGTCAACAATGTGCAGCGAGTCTACATCGACGGACAACTGATAGCGACTGCGAACTATACCGAGTCGATTCAGTACTCTGAATTCGAAAACACCTACATCGGACGGCATGGAAGTGGCTCCAGTGGAAACTGGGATTTCAATGGTTTGATCGGCGAAGCTCGGATCTACGGACGAGCCTTGAACGGAGATGAAATCGCGGCGTTGGCGGCTGAACAAGATGGAGCAACGGGCGGCTTCAAGATTACGGTCGGTCCCGTCAACGATGCTCCACAGTTGCTCGGACCAGAGTTGATTACCAACGGGACGTTTCATAGCGACTTGAGTGGCTGGATGACCGATGGCACGGTGACCTTGAACGAATCGAATCAGTTGAACTTCGGTGGAGGAAGCATGGCCGGCCCTCACTCAGCCTGGCAAACGATCACTACCGAGGTAGGCGTTACCTATCGACTCGTTTTCGATTACAGCGATACCAGCCCCGAGCGAAACCAATCTCTTCAAGTCACCGTCAACGGCAACACGGTACTACTCGATACCAGCCATATTGTGACCGACAAGGGTGGTAGCTCGATGGTGCGCTATGAGTACACCTTCGTCGCCGATTCAACGAGTTCCACGATTACCTTTACCGATACGTCGGATACCGCAGGGATTTCTGATGGGACCATGTATGTCGATGGGGTCCTCGACAATATCTCCGTGAGACAACTGGAGGGCCACCTCGGGACCGTCAACTTCACCGAAGGCGGATCGCCGGTTGTGCTCGGTAGCGACATTGCGATCTTTGATCTGGAATTGAATGAACAGAACAGTTACGCAGGAGGAACGCTGACGCTTGCCCGACATGGCGGAGCCAACGCTCAAGACCAGTTTGTTTTCGATGGCGCGACTGTCACGGTCAGCGGTCCCAATGTCTATGTCAGCGGCGTTCAAGTCGGCACGTACATCTTTACCGGCGGAGAGATGACGATCACCTTTGGTCCTGATGCAACGCACGAACGCATCAACCTGTTAGTACAAAACATTCTTTACAACAACACGTCGAACTCGCCGCCGTCGAGCGTGCAAATTGACTGGACGTTCAACGACGGAAACTCCGGTGACCAGGGAGCCGGAGGTGCACTTAACACCAGCGGTCACGTCATCGTCGATATCACGTCCGTCAATGAAGACCCGGTCATTTCGATCGAGCCAACCGATTCCGCTACCGCGACGCTCGATGAAACCAATTCGGGATTGCAAGTTCAGGGATCGCTTACCGTCACCGACCCGGATTTGGCCGACGAAGTGACTGCCAGCGTCGTTTCCGTCAACGTGTCCGGCTCAACCACTGGCTTGCTGTCAGACAATGCAGCCCTATTGGCGATGCTGACCGTAAATCAAAATGTCATGGATGGCACGACAACCACCGGTCCCATCCACTGGGAATTCGATTCCGGCAGCGAAGCATTCGATTATCTCAATCCAGGTCAGTCGCTGACGTTGACTTACACCGTTACGGTCGACGATGGCCAAGGTGGTACAGATACTCAAGAGATCGTGGTCACGATCAACGGAACGAACGACGCTCCGACAGGTACGGACAACACCATCACCATCGATGAAGATTCGACTTATACGATCACTGCCGCCGATTTCGGATTCACCGATATCGATGGAAACAATCTTCTGCAAGTCTGGATCACTTCGCTTCCTGATAAAGGGCAATTACTGTATCAGGGCAACCCGCTTAGTGCAGGAGATTATGTTTCGCTGTCAGCGCTCTTGGCGGGTGACTTAACTTACACGCCAGCAGCCTACGAAAATGGAACCGGATACACTTCCTTCCAGTTCCAAGTTCACGACGACGGGGGAACGGCCAACGGAGGCTCCGATCGCGATCCGATCGACCGAGTGATTACGTTCAACGTGACTGCGGTGAACAACGAAGAAGTTCTGGAAACCAACACCGGCGCGACGTTCGATGAGAACTCAGTTGGGAACGTGATCGCGTCGAATCTTCTCGAAACAACGGACATCGACAACGCACCCAATGAGCTTGTTTATACCGTGACCGCCAATGTCTCCCGCGGCACTTTGTATCGCAATGGCGTCGCTCTCAATGTCAGCGACACGTTCACGCAACAAGACATCAACGACGGGTTGATCACCTACGATCACGATGGCAGCGAGAACTTCCTCGATGGATTCTCCTTCACGGTCGATGACGGCGAGGGAACGGCCAGCTCGGGAACGTTCGAGATCAACATTACGCCGGTCAACGACAACGCTCCGGTAATCACCAGCGACGGCGGGGGAGCAACTTCTAATATGGAAGTGGTGGAAAACTCAACGTACGTAACCACGGTCACGGCCACGGATATTGATCTGCCGGGCGATACGCTCATCTTCAGCATCACCGGTGGATTGGACCAGTCTCTGTTCGTTATCAATAGTACAACGGGAGTCCTTGAGTTCGTCTCTGGTCGCGACTACGAGATGCCGTCCGATTTTGACAGCGACGGTATCTACGTCGTCGAAATCACCGTGTCGGACGGAGTTCACACGACCACTCAGACGATCAACGTCACGATCACCGATTTCGACGAGTTTAATGTCGGCGACATTACCGACATTGATGCAACCAGCAACTGGGTGCCCGAGAATTCCGCGAACGGAACCTACGTCGGGCTCACCGCTCATGCGGTTGACCCAGACGGAACCAACAACACGATCACCTACTCTCTGGACGATGATGCCGACGGTCGCTTTACGATTAATGGAGTCACCGGGCAGGTCTTTGTCGTCGATGGCAGCCGCATCGACCGAGAGACCGATACGCACTTCGTGATCTCAATCCGCGCGACAAGCAGCGATGGCTCCTCCACCAGCACCGGTTTCTTTATCAATATTAGCGATGTCGATGAATTCGATGTCGGAGCCGTGACCGACACGAATGGTTCGCCCAATACCGTCGCTGAAAATGCGACGACCGGAACG
>CAYMXM010000053.1:0-16376 GCA_964394065.1 uncultured Pirellula sp.
ACTCGGAGATGAACCGAACCGATCCGTCGCACAGCCCGATGTGCAACCCGCCTGGATAAAAGTTTCCCATGATCCCATCGAGTGACACCTTCTTGTAGGTCGATTCGTAATTGTGCAGAGCGAGCCCGATCTGTTTGAGAAGGTGGATCGCCAACGAAAGAAACAACATTGCTTTGCACCGGCAACTACCGAGTACGTTACATGGCACTGCCTAGGTGGGACAGTACCAAGTGCGACCGCTGGCTGGCTTGAATGTTTGGCTGGCTGGGGATGGCTCACGAGGCCAATCTGCACGACATATGAGAGTTATGTTAGAAAAAGAAGATAGACCTGTCAACTAACTCCCAGTTAGAGTGCGTGAAGCGGTCTCCATCACGCTTGATTGAAGACTAATCCGATGACCGCAAATTTTCTTGATTTTCCATGTCATTTGGGATTGTTTTCATTGCGACCGCGCTTAGAATCCATCTGCGTTAGGTCATGCGAATTTTCAAATTGACCAAGTGTTCTCTAGTTAGCCAAGCAATTGATCGCTTCTCCCGTATTTCTGGGAGACTTCTTCGCATTAGCCAGACGAGAAGCTCGTATTGAGTATCGCAGCTATCTGAATTTGGGTTGATAAAAATGTTGAATCGATTTTGGGTAAGAGGTGTATTTTCGGGGTCCGGAAGACGAGCCGGATTCACTCTGGTGGAATTGTTGGTTGTGATTGCGATTATTGGAATTCTCGTCGGCTTGCTATTGCCGGCAGTTCAAGCCGCTCGGGAAGCTGCTCGCCGCATGCAGTGCCAAAACAATCTGAAGCAAATTGGATTGGGAATGCACAATCACCATTCTGCGATAGGAGCGTTTCCCAATACGGTTGGTACCCTATTCCATTCTTGGAGCGCCCAGCTATTGCCCTACATGGAGCAAAATCCGCTGGCATCCCTCTACGACTTTACTAAGAACTCAACAGACATAGCCAACAAACCGGCGGTGCAATACCAGTTGCCATTCCATATATGCCCGTCTGCGCCAGGCTCGAACCGAGTTGATTACAAGTTTAAAACCGGAACGGATGGCTGGTCCGCCGCCATCTCCGATTATGCTGGCAGCTATGGCCCTGACCTTGCGGGAGGGATCTGGAAAGAGCCCTCGGTTACAACCGTGCCTAAGCCTGCGGCATCTGGTCAGACGGGCTTTTTCCAGGGGACTGGAGCGCTTGGTAAGAAATCGCGTCAAGATCGCGATATAACCGACGGATTGTCCAATACGATCATGATTTTCGAACAAGCTGGTGGCCCTGGGGTGTACCGAAATCGCAAACTTCTCGAAGGGAGCGATCTACCAACGGCCACGACCTATCTGTTGCTCCGTTCGTGGGCAAGAACAAATTGCTCACTGGTTCGTGCATACGGATCCGACGCAGTGACTTTCTCTACGCCCGGAGTAAACCGAATGATCAATGCCTCGAACTACATTTCTATTTATGGTTTCCACACGGGAACCGCCCAAGTCGGATTTGCAGATGGTTCGGTTCACGGTCTTAGCGAATCGACAGACATCAATGTCGTTATTGGTCTGCTCACAGCAAGCAATGGCGAAGTGGTTGGTACGTTCTAACGAGGATTGATAGAAGATGCGACGAAGTGGATTTCTGCCACTCTTGGTCGGAGGCGCGTTGTGTGTAAGTATTGGGCTGGGGGCCTGTTACTCCGACCCCGGGAAGGGAGAGGATGCATCTCAGGATAGATTCGATGCCGCACACCCAGATGCCGGGTTGCCTGCAAACTCGCAGCCTCTTCGCGTCTATAGTGATTTGCAGGAGCATCCACTGAATCAACTTCATCATCTGCTCTTTGTATCCGAAGTTCAGCCAGCAGAGATCAACGGAGCATTGCCGCGCGAGTTGCTGGCTGGAACGGATGCGAGCAAGCCCTGGTACTTTCGGCGCCGAGTCGGAAATGAAGGTGACCGAAAACTCTTCGGAGGCGACGTGCGTGTATCTCCAATCGTGAATTGGGAGAGTACTCAATCGCTCGAATTGGAGAGACTCTATGCGCACCTAAGGGACGGACAAGAAATCGGACGTTTAGCTCCCATTTCTCGTCAATTGCTCCAATGGGATTTGCTCGCTGTTTGGTGGAGGTTGGAGCAAAAAGAGCATATTCCTCAAGGTGATTTGTGGAGGCTAGCCGATCTGATCCGAGTCGCTACTCAATCGGAAGCTGAGATCAGATCACTCCCCTCCGGGTGGGATCAAGCTCAAAAGCAGTTTCTGAAAGCCACCGACCCCACGCCACACGAAGGGGTACCGTCAGAGTATTTTAGCTCTGAGGACATCCTGGATTCGCAAGGAAATTGGACTGAAATTTCGCGCAGATCGACCCAGTTGTTTGTCGCAACCCAATCGCTGCGAAATTCTCGTGTATTTATTAAGACCGATTTGGATCGGAACCTGCAAAGCTGGATGGAATCGCATAAAGATTCGCAAGCAAGACAAGACAAACGGGCAGAAGAGCGTATTGAAACCGCGATGGTTCTTTCGCTCATCGGCATCACTCCTGATTTGAAACCAATCGCAAGTCCGGTCATTGATGAAATTCGGTTTCGGACCGTATTCGGCTCCAAGGAATTCATCGATCCTTCTTTATCAACGACTCAGGATGGTTCGTCGATCTGGGTCTACTTCATTGATCGGCAGGGAACTCTGAATGAGGGTTCTCCGGTGTATCGAAATGTTCCGATGACATCGCAAGCAATCTTTCTAGAGTATGGGACGGCTAAGCATGCTACCTATGCTGCTCAGTGTAGCTTGTGTCACCGATTGACGAATGCTGGTAATCAGACGATTGCAGGTGTGCGGGCTCTTTCTATTAGCTCTGGAGCTGCAGTCGAAGAAGATCCGGCTTACCGTGGGCGACTGGCGGAAGCGCAAATGGGAGTTGTGGTAAAGCGACTTGAGGAGCGATTGACCACCAAAGAAGGTAGTTTGCCTCGTTGTATCGTGGATTTCAAGGATGCGATTCACACAATTCCGCGATAGACAAGCATCCCCTCTCTTGGCTCTGAATTAAAATCTTTCGAACACCGGCGCCATGCTTCCAAAAACCTCGGGGGTTTGGGGGCTGGCCCCCAAGGCGGGTCTCTAATTCTGCCAACAATACGTTTCCAATCCCATGACTGAAAATTGATACCGATCAGTATCATTGCGAGGGCGCGAGTGATTTTATTTGGTTGACTGCTTCCTCGTTTGCGATGGGCGCTCTCCGAAGGCTCGACGATAATCCGCGGCGAAGTTGCCGAGATGATGAAAACCCCAGAGGCGGGCAATATCGGCCACCGTCTCAGGTCCTTCCGTTTTCAAGGAAGCCCGAACCGCATTCAACCGCAACATCTTGTAGTAAATCATCGGCCCGATTCCGTACCGCTCTCGGAAGGCTTGTCGCAGGGTCCGGTCGCTCACGCCGAGTGTGGTACAGAGATCGATCGTGCCAAATGCAGCCTTGAGGTGACTGCGCATCAATTCCTCTGCCCGTTTGACCAGCAAGGAGCGTGATGACAACGGCAAGTCGGTACGTGCCTGGTCCTTAAGGGGCTGAGCCGCAGCCACCATCGCCAAGAGACACTCTTGCTCCAACCGGTGCCATTCGGAGGTGGCTAGCATGGCAGGGTCTGCTACTCCAGCAGCCAGCAGCCTTCGCAATTGTAGCCCTAGCGCCGCACCGGCGATTGGCGTGGGTTTGAGAACCGTCCAATCGCTCATTTTTTCAAGAGGATACGAACCAACCACCGCGTGCATGGCTCGCACCAGCAGATCGGTTGGTACAGCTACTCCAGCGGTTCGGCAATATTGTGAAGAGTGATATTCAGCCGCGACGTCCGGGCCGAGGGCAACCAGCTGGCCGGGAGCAAAACGCCGCCCCCACCACACAGAATCGGCATTTTCAGGCTCGATCAGGTAGAATGCAGTCTCGGCTGGGTTCGATGCTCCACGGACAGTGAGCGCCTGCGAGAACTGGCCATCGACGGCGTACATGGTCCTGGTGCGGGCCAATCGGATGGTTCCCGAGAACGGTCCTGCGGAGTATTGCTCAACGCTTACGTTCCAACCGACGTAAAAATTCGCCAAGGCATCGAAGTCGTGAAAACGTTCGATACCGGCGATAGCGGACGGAGTCGGTGTTTCAGGATTGGATTCAGTCAAGACAGTGTTCTCACTACGTAGGTCCCCACAACTTTTCTGTTCGCCGATATTGGATATTGGACAAATAATTGGTTGTCATTCCCTATCTTAGCCCTACTGGGAATAGGTAAGCTGATTGTAACTTGAAAATGCGTTCCGTGTTGACTCTCGTGAAACCAAACGAAGTACCAAAACCATGAGCGCATTCAAATACAACCGCCTCGATAAAAACGACGCCGCCTGGAATCGGATGCAAGCCGCCGGTTGCAAGTAATATCAGAATCTTCCGTGAGCCATCACCTCCGGTGACTCACGGATTAAACTGCAACATTCCCCCATACATAGAACAACCATGAAGCGATTCGCCACATTCCTCTTCACCGCCTTGCTGTTCGGTTTGCAGCCCGTGGGAGTGCAAGCCCAGGAAATTCTGCCTTTCACGCCGGTGCCCTCCGCATCGTCGGCAGGTCTGACGATTCAGGATTCCACGTATCAGAAACGTAAAGTGCCAGAGCGTCTGGCTAAGGATGCGCCGAACATCCTTATCATCCTCATTGATGATGTCGGTCCCGGCCTGCCTTCGACCTACGGCGGCGGTGTGAACACGCCTACGCTTGATCGAGTCTCCAAACGCGGCATTTCCTACAGTCGCTTCCATTCCACCGCAATGTGCTCGCCGACCCGAGCCTCGTTGCTCACCGGGCGCAATCACACTCGTGTCGGCAACGGCCAGATCGCGGAGTTCGCCAATGATTGGGACGGCTTCAGCGGAATGATCCCGAAATCCAGCGGCACGGTTGCGGAGGTCCTCAAACAGTATGGTTACAACACCGGTGCTTGGGGCAAGTGGCACAACACGCCGGTCAATGAAATCACACCGAACGGTCCCTACCACAACTGGCCGACCGGCTATGGCTTCGAATATTTCTATGGGTTCCTCGCTGGAGAGTCCTCTCAATACGAGCCCAGCATGGTGCGCAATACCAGCTATGTGACGCCGGAGGGAATGCACGATGGCAAGTATCACCTCACCGAAGACATTTCCACCGATGCCATCAAATGGCTGCGCACCCAAAAGGCATACGCTCCGGATAAACCGTTCTTCATGTATTGGGCACCGGGAGCGTCGCACGGCCCGCATCAGGTCTCGAAGGAGTGGGCGGATAAATACAAGGGCAAGTTTGACGATGGCTGGGACGCCTATCGCGAGCGCGCCTTCAAACGCCAGAAGGAACTCGGCTGGATTCCGCAAAACGCGAAACTGACCGCGCGTCCAGATACGCTGCCCTCATGGGATTCCATTCCCGAAGAAGAAAAACCATTTCAGCGCCGCTTGATGGAGGTTTTTGCCGGATTTACCGAGCATGCAGACTACAATGCGGGCTTGGTCATCGACGAAATCGAACGCCAGGGCCGTCTGGACAACACGCTGATCTTCTATATCTGGGGTGACAACGGTTCTTCCGCAGAAGGACAAAGTGGCACCATCAGCGAACTGCTCGCACACAATGGAATTCCATCAAAAGTTTCGCAGCACATCGAAGTCCTGGATGAACTCGGCGGACTTGACCTGCTCGGATCGCCCAAGATGGAAAACATGTATCACGCTGCCTGGGCATGGGCCGGAAGCGCCCCTTACAAGTCCACCAAATTGATCGGCGCTCACTTCGGCGGCATACGTCAACCAATGGCCGTTTCCTGGCCTTCGAAAATCAAGACTGACACGAAACCTCGCGCGCAATTCCACCATGTGATCGATATCGCGCCCACCATCTACGAAGTCACCAAGATCACCCCTCCACAGCAGGTCAACGGCATCGCACAAGACTCCATCGACGGCGTCAGCATGGTCTACACCTTTGATGACGTGGAAGCGAAAGGCCGTCGCACAACGCAGTTTTTCGACATTCTCGGCAGCCGTGGGGTTTATAGCAATGGTTGGTTCGCCGGCACCTTCGGCCCCAGAATTCCATGGGTTCAAGGACGCCTCGATGCCTCCCAATGGAATCCTGAGCAAGACCAGTGGGAACTCTACAACCTCGAAGAAGACTGGACGCAAAGCGACGACCTCGCCACCAAACATCCTGAGAAACTGCGGGAGCTGAAGAGCCTGTTCCTAGTTGAATCCGCGAAAAACAAAAACCTGCCCATCGGCGGCGGGCTTTGGTCTTGGATTCTTCACCCCGAAGATATGCCGCAAAGCCATTACACGGAGTGGAACTATGACGGCGATACAAAGCGAATTCCCGAAGGAGCCGCGCCGAAAATCGGCAACACTCCCAACGTGCTGACGATGGAAGTGGAACTGCCAGAAAAGCCGGAAGGCGTTCTCTACTCCCTCGGCGGATTCGGAGGAGGCATGGCTCTCTTCGTCAAAAACGGCGAGCTGATCTACGAATACAATCTCTTCCATATCTACCGCACGAGGATCAAATCTGAAGGCAAGCTTCCCACGGGCAAGGTGAAACTGGAAGTCACCACCACCTTCCCCTCTCCAAAACCGGGCGCGCCCGCAGAGGTCACCATCAAAGCCGATGGCAAACAACTCGCCAAAGGTACCGTGCCCATCACGGCAGCCGCAGGTTTCACCACCTTTGATTGCCTCGATTTCGGAACCGACCTCGGCTCGCCCGTGGCCAAGGATTATTACGATGAGGCTCCATTCGACTTCAACGGCAAGATCGGCGAAGTGAAAGTCAAATACACCAAATAATAGACCGGCCAATTTTTATGAAATCCGTTTTGCCAATCTTCGTAGGTTTGGTTGCCGCATTCGTTGCGCCGCCGCATTCGTTGCATGCCCAAAGCTCCCTTCCCTTTCCGGATCTACCGGGCCCGAAGGCGGAGCTGAACATGCACAAATCGGAATACTTCCAGCGCAAGCAACCGCAGCGACTGCCGGACAACGCACCGAACGTCCTCATCATCATGATCGACGATGCCGGTCCCGCCTTGCCATCGACCTATGGCGGCCCGGTCCACACGCCTACGCTCGATCGGGTGGCGAAAAGCGGCATTTCGTATAACCGTTTTCACAACACTGCGATGTGCTCGCCGACCCGGGCCGCACTGCTGACCGGGCGCAATCACCACCGCGTCGGCTTCGGCCAGATCGCGGAATTCGCCAATGACTGGGACGGCTATACCGGCGCATGGCCCGCTACCACCTCCTCCGTGGCGAAGGTGCTTGGATACTATGGTTATGCGACCTCTGCGTTCGGAAAATGGCACAACACCCCGGCGACGGACACCACCTCGCAAGGGCCCTTCGAACGCTGGCCCACGGGCCGATTGGTAGGCTTCGATTATTTCTACGGCTTCCTCGCCGGTGAATCGTCGCAGTGGGAAACTGCGGTCGTGGAAAATACCACCCGCCTCGCTCCGCAGCACGAGCGAGAAGGCTATCACTTCACCGAGGACATGACCGACAAGGCAATTCGCTGGCTGCGTCAACACCGCGCCCTCACTCCGGATCGCCCGTTCCTGATGTATTGGGCACCCGGCGCGGTGCATGGCCCGCACCACATTTTCAAACAGTGGGCGGATAAATATAAAGGCAAGTTCGACGATGGCTGGGACGCACAACGCGAAAAGATCTTCGCCCGGCAAAAGGAACTCGGCTGGATTCCGGCGGACGCAAAGCTCACCCCCCGTGATCCCTCGATGCAGGGCTGGGATGAGATCCCGGAGGACGAGCGGCCGTTCCAGCGCCGCTTGATGGAAGTCTTCGCTGGCTACACGGAACACACCGATACCCAAGCGGGCCGCCTGCTCGACGAACTGGAGAACGAGGGAGTCCTCGACAATACCCTGGTTCTCTATGTCTGGGGCGACAATGGCTCCAGCGCCGAAGGTCAAAAAGGCACGGTCAGCGAAATCATGGCACAGAACGGCATCGCGACCGAAACCAAGGACCATTTGAAAGTGCTGGAGCAGATCGGCGGATTGAACGCGCTCGGCGGACACAAGACGGACAACATGTATCACGCCGGATGGGCCTGGATGGGTTCCACGCCGTATCGTTCGACCAAGCTCGTGGCTGGCCATCTCGGTGGCATCCGAACCCCGCTCGCCGTCTCATGGCCGAAATCCATCAAGGCGGACAAAACCCCGCGCGGCCAGTTCTACCATGTCACTGACATTGTTCCGACCCTCTACGATCTGTTGGAAATCACTCCTCCCGATCAGGTCGATGGCGTGACCCAGGAACCGCTCGACGGCGTCAGCATGCTGGCCTCGTTCTCCGATGCCAAAGCGCCGGAGAACAAGAAAGAGCAGTATTTCGAAGTCATGGGCAGCCGTGGTTTCTATCAGGACGGCTGGTTCGCCGCCGTGCCCGGCCCGCGCAAACCCTGGGTGCCGGGATTCGATCCCAAGATCTTCGAATGGTTGCCGGAGAATGACACATGGGAACTTTACAACCTCACGGAAGACTTTTCCCAGGCGAACGATCTCGCTGCCAAGGAACGCGCCCGGCTCAAGTCCATGGTGGACGATTTCAATCGCGTGGCCAAAGCCAATAAAGCCTTTCCCATCGGCGGCGGCCTGTGGTCCACCGTCTTCCATCCCGAATACAGCCCGCGGAATCCTGCCACGGAGTTCAACTACACGCAGGATGTCATCGAGCTTCCCGAATTCAACGCGCCCAAACTCGGCTCCGCGAGCACCCTGGTGACCATCGAAACCGAACTGGATGCGAAGAGCGAAGGCGTCCTCTATGCGCTTGGCGCCTACTCCGGCGGCATCGCTGTGTGGATCGACAAGGGCGTGCTTCACTACGAATGCAACACCTTCCAAGTCGAACGCACTCGCATCAGCACCAAGGAGTCGCTGCCTGCAGGAAAGGTGACGATTGAAGTCGAAACCAAACGTGAAGCCGGCCCGACCAAGCCGCTCGATGTCGTCATCCGCATCAATGACAAGGAAGCCGCCAAGGGAACCGCGCCTCAATCGCCGTCGCTCTTCTTCACCACCAACGACTCCTTCGATGTGGGACGCGATAGCTTCTCACCGGTGGCGGACGACTACTTCGACCGCGCCCCCTTCGAGTTCAACGGCACCATTGGCAAATTCCACGTCAAGTATCTACCTTAAATTTAATAACAATCACATCACATTATATCATGAAACCGAAATTGATTGCCCTTGCTTGCTGCGGATTACTCGGAGGCGTCGTCGCGGCGCAGGACGGAAAGATCGAAACCCGGATCGGGGAACTCGAATTGGAGCAAGGTCTGCCGACGAAAAAGTCGGTCGGTCTTCTGTTCGATGAAATGGACTTCTAGCGCGCCTGCATGGCCTACCTTTGGGCGCTGCCCACCGTCATCCTTATGAAAACACCAATCATCTTCTCACTCGCCTTATCCACCTGCCTGGCACTTTCGTCCCAAGCAAACGCGCAGGAACTCACCGCTGCGGAAGCCCGCGCCATCGCACAGGAAGCCTACATCTACGGGTTTCCTCTGCTGGATAGCTATCGCATCCAGTATTCCTACTTCGTGGACAAGGACAGCCCGGAATACAAAGGGCTGTGGAATCAGGTCCACAATACGTCGCGTGTTTACACCCCGGATGACAAGGCAATCCAGACGCCGAATTCGGACACACCATATTCCCAACTCGGCGCCGACCTGCGTTCCGAACCGTTGGTCATCACCGTCCCTGAAGTGGAGGAAGGCCGCTATTACTCGCTTCAATTCATCGATCAATATACGTATAATTTTGATTATGTCGGTAGCCGCGTCACTGGCAACGGCGCAGGCCACTTTCTCCTCGCGGGACCCGGCTGGCAGACCGAGAAGCCTGAAGGAATCACTGACGTCATTCGCAGCGAAACCGAGCTCGCCTTCGTCTTCTTCCGCACCCAACTTTTCCAGTCGGATGACATCGGCAACGTGAAGAAAGTGCAGTCAGGCTACAAGGCCCAACCTCTTTCCCAATTCCTTGGCAAGCCCGCGCCCGTGGCCGCTCCCGCCATCGACTTCTACAAGCCGCTTACGGTTGAAGGTCAGGTTGATTCGCTCGACTTCTTCAAGGAGCTGAACTTCCTCCTGCAATTCTGCCCGCCGCCTGCGGTAGAAAAAAACTTGCTCGCCAGATTCGCCAAGCTCGGCATCGGCGCGAACGGAAATTATGATCCGGACAATCTGGCGCCCGAAATCAAGCAAGCCGTTTTTCCTACAGGGCCTCAGAGGTAGATGCAATGCTCGACGACTTGGACTGGCTGTTCAACGCAGTAGCGTTGATTTTTTGGTTTATGATTCTTGCCATCCTCATCATTGCGGTGGTGTGGCTTGGGTCGTTGCCGGGAAGTATCGCAAGGAAACGATCGCACCCGCAGTCCGATGCCGTGAATGTGCTTGGCTGGCTCGGATTGCTGTTTATTCCCTTGTGGCCATTGGCCATGACCTGGGCGTTTGTCCGCTCGGCCAGTGAGGGTATGCCATCAACATTGAAGGACATGCCGTGATTTTTATTCTCACGCTTTCGTATCTGCTGCTGATCTGGGCCATCTATTTTCGGCTGCGACTGCTGCCATTTAATCTCACCAACAAAATCGGTGTCGCGCTAGTCGGTTTTGTGCTGATTGTAGGACTTGTGTTGGCAACGAACTATTGCCATCCTCACTCGTCCGACGTCCGAGTCATGAGATATGTCATTCCAATTGCCCCGAATTTGCCTGTCCCTTCGCAGGTGATCGACGTTCCGGTGCAGCCCAACGTGCCGGTAAAAAAAGGCGAGGTACTGTTTCGCCTCGATCCAAGACCGTTTGAATACGAGGTTCGGCGACTGGAAGCGGCTTTGGCGGCTGCCAGTACCGATGCCCCGAAGCTTGAGGCTGATCTGAAAATTTCGGATGCTGGTGTTGCAGCAGCTCGAGCCAATCTGGCGACAGCCGAAAGGGAAATGGAACGTCGCGAGCGTCTGCGCACTAGCGATGCCATCAGCCAGGAGGAACTGGAGGAGGCTCGGCGAGCGGTGGAAAGTAATACTGCGGCCCATCTGCAAGCCTTGGCTGGGCAGGAACGGGCGAGACTGGCACTGGAGTCCAAGGTTAGCGGCGAGTTTACCTCGGTCGCCCAAGTCAAGCAGAACTTGGCCGCAGCGCGTCTGAACCTGGAGCAGACATCCGTGACCGCGCCCGACAATGGTTTTGTGACCAACTTGGCTATTCGTCCTGGCCTGATGGTTGCCCCAGCCCAAGCGGTGATGTCCTTTGTAAGTAGCGGTCAGAACGGAGTGGTCATCGCGACTTTCCCCCAAAACCCTTTGCGCAACATCCAGCCTGGCGGAAAGGCCGAAATCATCTTCGCAATGCGCCCCGGCAAGGTATTCAAAGCCGATGTCGAATCGGTCATTGAGATTACTGGGCAAGGGCAAATGACCGCTAGTGGCGACCTGCCGGAAGCGACGACTGCCGGAGAACGCGGGCGTTTCGCAGTGCGTCTGAAGCTAAGCAACGAGGATCTCGCACAATTCCCTGGCGGCGCTAGCGGTTCGGCGGTAGTCTACACCGACACACTCCGCCCGCTGGGTGTCATCCAAAAAATGGCCATTCGAATGGAAGGTTACGCCAACTATTTGACTGGTTTTTGAAAGAGGATTCTTCATGACAAGCCAGTTCCTTTTGGTGTTAAGGGGGGGACGCGAAGCGTCCCCCCATCACAACCCGTGGCGTAAGCGAGGGACAGCGTCGCGAGTGCACGCAGCCCTTGTTGGGTTCTCAAGCGTCGGGTGGCACGTCCCCGAGGCACAAAGGGCGTGATGTGAGACCTGGGATGGATACCTGGCTGCCAGCGCTGTCCCTCGCTTACGCCACGGGTTGTGATTTTAGGGCCACGCTTACGCGTCGGCCAAGCTACCCAACCGCCTTATCTTCGCGCCGATGCGTCAGGCTAGGTGAGGGGGGAAGTGCTACAAACATCTACCATGTTGGCAGCTCCCGACGGGTACGGACGAGGCTTCTGCGACCTCTCCGGGATCGGTTACACTCAGGCCATTGGACCGGCGGCGGTGATTACCTTTTTGCGTCTTCGCCGGTATCCAACCGCACCAGCCATTACCGTCGCGACCAACGCCAAAGAAGTAGGCTCGGGCACGGCGGAGATTGCTGAAAGCTGCACGCTTGTGGCGTTGTAGTTGACGACCAAGTCGAATCCACCGAAGGTATCTACGATCGCACGGTCATCCAGTCCAGCAAACTGGCCGGTTATGTTGCTGGCCGTTAGGATCGTAAAGACCTGACCATCCTCCAACGTAAAGCCATCGTACAAGCTGACCACGAGGGAGCCGTTCAGAGCAGCATTTCCAGAGACGACCAACTGATCGTACAGAGTTCCCGCCGTCAGCCCCCCCAGCTCGATTTCCAGAATACCGGTGTCGAGCTGAACGTAGTCTCCAAAGACCGACAACGTTCCTGGCGAGTTACCCGGTGCAACGATGCCTCGGTTCTCAAGGGTCCCTGCCACTACGGTGGTTTGGCCGCCAGCAGAGGATGGTAGGACGAGCTCCCCAACAACGGTTCCTGTTCCTGTGAGTTTTCCCAACTCGGGGACGGTTAAAACATTGGAGGTCACTCGACCAGCCCCGACGATTCCGTCGACATCCAGCGTCCCCCCCGTCCAATTGAAAGCACCAGAGCGATTATTCTGGGAAACACGGAAGTTATTGACCTCGATCGTTCCCCCTACTCCCAAATTAACGACATCCCCGCTATGAGTAGCCAGGGTACCGCCGACGACTAATTTGCCACCATCCGCTACCGTCAAGGTACCATTACCACCACTTTGGACTATCAAACCCCGACCACCGACAACGAAATCCCCAGCCGTGGTCCAAGTAGATCCTGCTCCGGTAACAAGAGCAGTCGAATGCGATGCCGCGTAGGCTGATGCCCCAACAAAACTAGTCGCGCTTGTGACGGTTGCACCATTTTCGATAACCAGGGATCCCGTTCCTAAATCCCCTACGGATAGCACGCCGCTGTTAACCCAGTTCGAACCTATACCCGTGACGAGAACTTCTCCGAAACCTTGAACGTGATGTGTCTGGTTGTTGATCAAGCCATTCGTATTGGTAACGCTTCCTCCATCTGCAATGGTCAGCTTTGACGATCCTCTATCCCAGTTACCAACAATGAGATCCCCACTGTTTGCCCAAGTGGAACCTGCGCCGGTGACGAGAGCTTCCCCGTTTCCTGATGTACTAGCAATAACACCTTGAACGCTCGTTACCTTACCGCCAGCTTCGATGGTCAGTTTTCCCAACGCGGGAACAAGGGAAGTTCCTCCACCTCCCCCTCCTACGGTTAGATTCTCGCTATTGTTCCAGGTCGATCCTGCACCCGAGACCAATGCTTCGCCATTGGAGCCAAGTCGATAGCCGATGTTTCCGTTCGTGCTGGAAACGGTTGCACCATTCGAAACATCGAGCTTGCCGGTCCCGTAGTTACCTACGTGAAGCGCACCGGTGTTGGTCCAAGTGGTTCCTGCTCCCGCGACGGTTGCAGTGCCGTTAGAGCCTGCAAGGTTACCGACGATACCTTGAGCGGAAGCCGCTGTAACACCTTCTGCAATCGCGAGGGTACCCGTTCCCTTGTGCCCAGCTCCAAGATAGCCGGTCCCATCGACCGTCAGATTGATCGAACCCCCTGAACCGAACGAAACCGATGGAGCTGTTCCACTATTGGCGTCCAACCTCAAGTCGGCATCAAGGACCGCTCCCTTGGCGGAAATCGTGCCGTTTCCAAGAAGATCGCTTGCGGAAGCAATCAAGGTTCGGGCAGAGACGCTTCCACCATTTTCTACAGTCAGCTTTCCTGTACCGTTATTGCCAACGTAGAGTTCCTCGCTGTTGGTCCAAGTCGAACCGGCACCTGAGACGACGGCTTGGCCGACGGAGCCAGCGGAGTTTCCTATATAGCCGATCGTATTCGAAACCTTCCCACCATCCGTAACGTTGAGCGCACCCGCTCCAGCATTTCCGACATAGAGTTCAGCGCTGTTGTTCCAGGTTGAACCGTTGCCAGTAACAGTAGCCGTGCCATTAGAACCAGCTAAATAACCAAGATGTCCCTGCGCGGAAGCCACCGTTACCCCTTCAGCAACAGATAGAGAGCCGGTTCCTTTGCGTCCGGCTCCGAGATAACCCGTTCCATCGGGGGCCAGATTGATCGTTCCTCCCGACCCGAATGAGATCGACTGGCTCGTCCCTGTTGTCGCGTTGAATGCGAGATTCGCACCGTCCAGGATAGCTCCCTTGGTAGAAATTGTCCCATCTCCAAACAGGTCACTTGTCGAGGCAATGAGAGTTCGAGTCGTGACGAGTCCACCATCTCCGACGGTCAATTTCCCTGTCCCAATATTGCCGACGACGAGTTCACCGGCTACGTTCCAGGTTGATCCCGCGCCGCTTACGACCGCTTCCCCCTTGGCGTTGGGATTGTTAAGACTGCCGGCATTCCCCAGCCCTAGATAGTTGATAGCGGTAGTGTTGGTGGCATGGACAACCCCACCCCCAGTAATGCTCAATTTCCCAGTCCCCATTTGTCCGAGAACCATCTGACCATTCGAGGTCCAGGTAGATCCGTTTCCTGTGACGAGGACTTCACCATTGGAGCCGGTATTATAGCCGAGGGTGCTGATGCCAGTATTTGTAACAGCTCCACCTGCTTCGACGGTCAAGTTACCGATTCCTCGATAACCAACATGAAGCGCATCGCTACCACTCAATGATGAGTTCGCACCAGATACCGTAACCGCACCCTTGGAGCCCGCATTGTTGGCGACAAATGCATTTGCACTCGTAACGGCACCTCCGGCGCTAACATTCAGCGTCCCATCCCCTCCGTTTCCAACGTAGAGTATCCCGCTATTGGTCCATGTCGCTCCTGCCCCCGAGACAGTCGCTTCGCCGACGGAATTGGCTGAGACAGCTATATTGCCAACTGTGTTCGAGACCACACCACCCGGTCCAACAGTTAGCTTTCCAGTACCTGAATTGCCGATTGCGAGTTGATTGCTATTGGTCCAGGTCGAACCGTTACCAGTTACTAGAACCTCTCCATTGGAGCCAGCCTCGTAACCGAGGGTGGCACCGAAGTTGGAGGCATTCGCTCCTGCAAGGACCTCCAACTTCCCCACACCTCCGAAACCAACCCATAGGTTGCTGTTGCTGTTACTTTCGTTGGTGTTGGTATTGATGAAAGTCGATCCAGCTCCGGTCACAGTAATTACCCCTGTGCTCCCCGCGCTTAGCCCCAGATAGGAATTGCCACGCCGTACTCTGAGACCATCGTATAATTCCTGCAGGTTCCCGGTCCCGTTGTTATTGAAGATGCTTCCTCCTTCGATCAGAAGACGCCCCGAGTTCCCACTCGAGCCAACAATCAGTCCCTGGACCGCACCAGGCCCGTTTATCGGGCTCGTCGTTGCTCCATTCTTGAGGGTCAGTTGCGGGTTCGCAGCCCCAGAAATGATCAACACGTAGTTAGCTGGAACGCCCCCATTATCGAAAGTGGTACCGTCCACCTCCGTATCGATAGAAATCGTATTCTCCGCATGCGCCACCGTTCCAAAGCAAGCGCTTAATACGGCCAACAAAATTAGTCGAAACCGACGACGGTTTATCTTTTTCATGATGTAAATCTCAATGGGAAGACAAAAAATGGGAAGCAAAATTGCTACCTAAAGAACGATGCATTCATCAACGACACGGTTATGCCACAGCCCTGTCAGCCTTAACCAACAAGAGGTGCAGACGAGCCAATCTCAGAGACGGTGTACATTCTCACGGTCTTGGACAACCCGTCGTTCGACCAGAGAAGGCTCGATAAGAGAAAACACGGTGCGCGATGAACAACCGAACGATGCGTTCGGAATAGAAATGAAAAAACCAGCGACCATTACACCAAAGCCCCTACATACGTAAAGTTTCGTGCAACCGTGGCTGGCTACCTGTTCAATCGAAGCATTGCTAGCTAGAGGTTGGGGAGACCCGTTAACAACCGAGCCTCTTCCGATGAATGTCACGCATTCTAGTAAGGGAGCTCAGGGTGTCAACTTCTTTCTTGAGAGATCATGTTCGCTGTGAAGCTTGAGGTGTGAGGCTTGAGGAAGAGGGGAGCCCCCCAACGCCGTTAAGCATTTTTTGAATGAAACGCAGGGACGCGGAGACGCAGGGACGCAGAGAGAAGTTGGACTAAGAGAAG
>CAYMXM010000054.1:0-16321 GCA_964394065.1 uncultured Pirellula sp.
GCTATCCCTCGCTAACGCCACGGGTTGTGATGGGGGGACGCTTCGCGTCCGCCCCATTACCGCCGATGCGTCCACCCACCCCTAGCGCCAGCCTAGCCTGGGCAACTCCAACTCCTAATTCCCCAGCCAAGGGCGCAATTGCAGGATCACGATCGGGATGACGATTGCGGCGAGGAGATTGACCATGGCTCCTGCTTTCATCATGTCGGAGGCAGGAAACTTCCGCTGGGCGTAGACGAGGGTGTTGGGTGGGGTGGCGACCGGGAGCATGAAACCGCAACTGCTTGCTAGAACCACTGTCGAAAGGAGGGTTAATTGATCGATCCCGAGCGCGGGCCCCGCCCCTGAAAGGATTGGGATCATCGCGGTCGCCGTCGCGGTGTTGCTGGCGAATTCCGAAATGGCGATGATGATCACCATCACAAGAGTCAGGACGAGCCAAGGTGAAAGCCCAACAAAATTCGATGCAAGATTTCCAATCATCACATCCAGCCCCGATTCTTCGATCGCCTTGGCGAGCGAAAGCCCCCCACCCATTAAGATAAGAACTCCCCAAGGAGCCCCCTCTACATCTTTCCAAGCCAGAACGGGCTTACCGAACGGAACCAGGAGAAGCAACACGAGCGCTAACATCGCGACCCATGGATCTTCAATCATACGGAGTGTCGCCGCGATGTTGGGTAAGTTCATCGACTCGGCTGCTCGCATAAGAAAGCCTCGTGTCATCCATGTTCCCGCTGTGATCGCAAAGATTCCTAGGGTTACTTTCTGCTCCAAGGTAAACCCTCGGGATTCTTCGAACTCCTTTTTCCAGTCTTCGGGAATAGCGACCTGCTTTCCACGTACCGGGAAGAGAACACACGTGAGCCAAACCCAAGTTGCCAAAAGCAAGATTACTGCGATCGGTCCCGCAACGCTGAGCCATTCCATAAACTCGATCGTTTTCCCTTCCCTCGCCATAAACCCTGCGAAGAAGATGTTGGGAGCGGTACCAACGAGGGTGGTCATGCCGCCGATACTAGCAGCATAGGACACACCGATGAGAAGGGGAGCAGCGAATTCTCGCTCTTTCTGAATAGCGATCACACTCATCGCTAAAGGAATCATCAGCATCGTGGTCGCAGTATTGCTCACCCACATACTGATGAGGGCGGTGGTGAGCATGAAGGCTCCGATGACAAGAACGGCATTAGAGCCTGCGAGCTTTAGAAGGTACATCGAACCGATTCGATGTAGACCCGTCTTCTCGATACCAAGCCCGAGTCCAAAACCACCCAAGAAAAAAAAGACGTTGCGATCGGCGTAGGGGATACAGGCTTCCGCTAATGCGTTTTTCTCATGAAGACCGGCAAACGGGATCAGAATGATCGGCAAAAGAGCGGTGATCTCGATGGAAACCGCCTCGGTTACCCACCAGCACGCCATCCAGGCTGCGACAGCCGCAACATAGGATGGCGAGAACTCGTGGCCATAGGACTGCATCAAGGCCAGGACGATGGAACCGCAGAAAGGGCCCGATAAAACGCGTAGGAGTGGGATCATCAAATCGTGCGGAAAGGAAATGTAGTCATCAAACCGATTGGGTGGTAGATTGTATCCAGATTCTGCCGCCACGTGTCGGTGGTTCGGCCTCTCTCCGCAAACTCACTCTACCATCATGAAACGGTACACGAAGTTCCTTAAACAAACGTGGTACATCTGGTTGGCCTATGTCTTGGCAACAACCCTGCTTATTATGTTTGTAAGCCCGATCTTTTGGGCCGTGATTCCGATGATGGTCGTCAACTTTTTCTACTTCGCGCTGGTGCGATACGACGACAACGGAGATTTCATCGGCGCGTGAAACTTTGGGAAGCTTCTTTGGGAAATTGAACGTTTCCTCTTCAGCCCGGAGGGCGACACATATGGATTTCCTGGAGGCCCGAGATCCAGATGTGCCGCGCTCCGGGCTTCAGGAGGGGGCATTCTGATGAAGTGTAATCACCACTAATTTGGGGAACAAAACTTGTGCAAAGCCAATCCCTCACAACCCCAACTTTTTGACAGCCCAGGCGAGCCCCGGTCGGACGCAATTCTTTCTAGGCCAGCAATTCTTTGATCACGTGCTGGGGCTCTACTCCGGTTAGGCGTTGTTCCAAACCTTGGAACGGGAAGACGAATTTCTCGTGATCGATCCCCATGCAGTGAAGCAACGTGGCATTGATATCATTCACATGAACCGGGTTTTCGACGACGTTGTAGCTGTAGTCGTCGGTCACTCCGTACTCGATCCCTCCTCGAATCCCTCCACCCGCCATCCACATCGTAAAGCACTTGGGATGGTGGTCCCGTCCGTAGTTCTCTCGGGTCAGCTTCCCTTGGCAGTAGACCGTTCTGCCGAACTCACCTCCCCAAACGACGAGGGTTGAATCGAGGAGCCCGCGTTGCTTCAAGTCGGCGATGAGCCCAGCACAAGGTTGATCGGTGTCACGGCACTGGGCTGGCAGGTCTCGGTCAACATTGGTGTGCTGGTCCCAACCCCTATGAAGAATTTGGACGACCCGAACGCCCCGTTCGACCAAGCGGCGGGCCAGGAGTGCACTCGAGGCAAAGGTCCCGGGTTGGGTCACTTCAGGACCGTACATTTCGAGAACGCTCTTCGGCTCCTGCTGAATGTCGACGAGCTCTGGCACGCTCGCTTGCATCCGGAACGCCATTTCATATTGTGCGATTCGAGTCACGATCTCGGGATCGCGAAGTTCGTCGAACCTCTCTTGATTCATGTTGCGAAGGGTGTCGAGCATCACGCGACGATCTTCTCGCAGGACCCCTTCGGGATTCGGCAGATATAGAACGGGATCTCCACCGCTTCGAAGAGCGACCCCCGTATATTTGGTCGGTAAAAAGCCACTCCCCCACATGCGCGAGAAGAGAGCTTGGGCCGAGGCGCTGGAACTCCATGAGGGGGTCAATACGACGAACGCAGGGAGATCGTTGCTCTCGCTCCCCAGCCCGTACGATAACCAAGAACCAATACTTCCCTTCCCCGGGACTTCGCTTCCAGTCATCACGAATGTGCAGGCCGGGTCGTGGTTGATCGCGAACGTATGAACGGTCTTCACGACGGCGATGTCGTCTACGATTTTTGCGGTATGGGGAAGGAGTTCGCTCACCCAACGACCACACTCGCCATGCTGGGCGAATTTGTACTTGCTCGGAGCGACGGGGAATCGAGCTTGGCCACTCGTCATCGTCGTGATCCGTTGCCCTTGGCGAATGGAATCGGGAAGGTCTTTATCGAACTGCGCTTCGAGTTCCGGTTTGTAATCCCAAAGATCCATCTGGGAAGGCCCTCCGTTCATGTGGAGGTAGATGATCGATTTCGCTTTGGGGGGAAAATGGGGAAACCCGGGGAGCGGTGGATGAACTCTCGTCTCGGTTGATTCTCCACCGAAGGCAGAACGCCCCACCAACCCCGCCAGGGCCAACCCTCCTAGCCGCAAGCCGGCTCCATGAAAAAATTGACGACGCGCGAGGGCATTGTTGATGGAATCGATCGGCGACATAACGGAGGTGGGTTGTGATTGGGGGGAAGAACGGAGGACTCTCGAAGCTAGGTCTATTATAGCCGAACAGGATGGAGGGGGGCGAGAATAATAACGTCCCTCCCCTTTGGGGAAGGGCGATCCGCTCAAGCATCTCCTACCCCTGCGGGGAGGAGAGCGTTAAGTACAAGGTTTCCGCTTAGTGCCATGCCCCTTCCTTTTCGTACTCGAGATTCGAGCCTCACCCCTCAAGCCTGCTCCTGGTACAATCTGCTACTGGTTTATTCCCCCTCTTTTCTCTTCGAAGCCTTGCCTAAGTGAATACCCCTCCGCTCAAGTTATCTCCTGCTACGATTCGAGACCTTCGGGAACGCGTTCATTCGCAATTGGGACGAGTCATCGTCGGCCAATCGCAGGTGATCGACCAGATGTTGATGGCCTTGTTCGCTTCCGGGCACGTGTTGCTCGAAGGGGTTCCTGGGACGGCAAAGACGTCGATCTGCCGCTCTTTCTCGACTGCGCTCGGGCTCCATTTCGAACGGATTCAGTTCACCCCCGACCTTCTCCCGTCGGACGTAACGGGTACGCAGGTCCTGGATCGTCAAACCTCGAACTTTATCCTTCGCAAAGGCCCGGTATTCTGCCAGCTCCTCCTCGCGGACGAGTTGAATCGGGCACCTGCGAGAACGCAATCCTCCCTTCTGGAGGCGATGCAGGAGCGACAGGTCACCATCGAGGGACATACTCTCCCACTCCCCGATCCCTTTATGGTTCTCGCAACTCAGAACCCGATCGAACAAGAAGGGGTTTATCGACTTCCCGAAGCCCAATTGGACCGTTTCCTTTTCCTCGTCCGCGTCAACTACCCTTCGCGCGACGACGAACTATCCATGCTCGAAGTCCACTCCCGTCCGGTTCCCAACATCGAACCGATTTGCAGCGCTGATGAGATACGGTTCATCCAAACGCACGTGGATCAAGTATTTTGTTCTCGAGAAATCCAAGAGTATGTGATCGACTTGATCCGGAACAGTCGTTCTCATCCTGATCTCGTTCTGGGAGGGAGTCCGCGCGCGGCGATCTATCTTCTCAAGGCCTCCCGCGTGCACGCGCTCCTAGAGGGACGGGAGTTCGTAACCCATGCAGATGTTCAGACCCAGCTATTACCTGTTCTGGGACACCGTGTCATCTTGAAGCCGGAAGCAGAGATGGATGGCCAAACCGTCGATGGGATTCTGCAGCGGTTAGTTCAAACGGTCCCTGTAGTCCATGCTGCCAGCGAAAGCTCCCCGCGTCCATGACCAACAGCGCTAAGTGGATAGCGCTCCTCAATGTTAGCGCACTTCTCGCCTCCCTGATCGATCAGCATTCGCAGCTTGCGATTCTTTCTTTGCTGTTTTTGCTGGTCATGCTCTCGTCCTATTTGGTGTTCCGATTCCGATGCTGGCAGCTGCGTCGAGGGTGCAAGGTGCAACGGTTTGTTCAAGAGAACGACGCACCCACCGGTTACCTCTGGGGGGGGCGGAGCTACCAGGTCCAGGTTAAACTCACTTCCCGGGGAGGCTTTCCGGCAGGGACAACCGTTCGTGATGTCCTCCCGGAGATTCTTGAGCAGGTACCCCGCAATCCTCCTGCGATATCCACTCCTCCCACGGCACCGACCAAAAGCCGATCGCTTCATGCGTATATCGAGCGATGGTTGACGGCAGTGGAACCCGAACGGATCTATACACTTTCACAGGCTCCCGCAAAGCATGGCTTGAACACGTGTCGCCTAGCATCACCCCAGCGGGATGTTCTCTTGCAATACAATGTTCGTCCTCGTGGGGCGGGGCTCGCTATCCTCCCTGGCGTCAGGGTCGAATATGTCGACCCGTTCCACTGGTTCCGATGGGATGCCCTTCTACCGTGCGAACAGACGGTGACGATTCTTCCGAACTATCACAAAGGAGCAGAACTCAGGTCCTTGTTGAAGTCGAGCAACGCAATCCCTCACCATGGGATCCACCGTCAACGGAAACCTGGTATGGGATTCGAGTTGCTGGAACTCCGCGAATATCAAGATGGCGATCCTCCTAAGTCGATCGCTTGGAAAGCCTCCGCGAGGCGCGAGCATCTCATGACTCGGCAATACGAATCGGAGGTTCCAATTCGGGTCAATCTGATCATCGAAGGGACCCGCCATACTCGGGTCGGAAGCTTCGGATTGCGCACTCTCGATCAGGTCAACTCCGTTGCGACGAGCCTTTCCCATATCGCAGCAACAAACGGCGATTGGGTGGGAGCGTTTCTGATCGACGATCACGATTGCCAACAGGTCCATACGGCGACAGGAAACAAAGGGTTCCATCAGATTGCGCAGGCCCTGGCGGAGTTTAGCGCACGGCGTTTTCCTAAGCACGTTCGGTGGACCGAAGAGATGCAAGATGCCGCATTTGCGCTCGCCAGCGAAGCCTATCCCAAACTTCTTCATCAGAAGATGAACCCGACGAGTTACACGTTCTGGACCTGGCGGCTACCTCGCGTCCGCCGGCGCCACGTCCAGCTTGCAAATCTATTGGCCTACCGGTATCAACTCAATGTCCTTCAACACGCGGAGCTTCTCGCGGACACCTACATCTTTGCAACCCAATTGCAACGTTTTCTGTGCGAGCATGGTCGAGCATGGGTCACTCCGATGATCCCTGAAAGCGAGGTGATCCGAACGATGCGCCCCACCGGCTGGAAATCAGTCACGCAATCCCTACAACGCGCAGTACTGCATGCGAAGGACAACGAGGTCTTTGTTTTGTTCGTCGATCTTCTCGCGATCGATCGCCCCATTTCTTCCTTGTTGGAGGTCTGCCGCATGGCTAAAGGAAGACGACATCGAATCGTCGTCATCTCCACCTCCCCTTACTTCCAGAAGCCTGAACCGGAAACCGTTTCCGTCGAAGCAAGTTCTGCGGTGGTCTTGAGGGCTCAATCGGAACAGATACGAGTCACTGAGCAAGCGAACGAGGCTCGGCGCGCTTTTCGGGAGTTGGGTATACCTTGTGCATTCTCCTCTACCCTGGAAACGATCCCGTGGGTATTGGCAGAAGTGGAACTCGCTCGGTCGGGAAGGCATTCGCGAACAGGAACTCTCCATTGAACACTCCACACCGCAACACGCTTGATTTCGACAACCGACTCTCTGAGGGATCGGCGCGAGCAGAGAGGAACTCCCTTATCGAGATCGCTGCATCGCTGGGGTTGCTTCTCGTATTCACGTTCGCGATGTACGGCTGGCTCTCCGAGTTGACGCCTCTTCAAGGGGCGAGAGGATTGCTACTCTCTTTCCTGATCCCTTTCGTCGCGCTCCGTCTTCGACCAGGATGGTTCATCACGATCTTGCTCGTCATCGCATGGTGCTCTCAAGGAACCCCAGGCCGTTCCCTCGATATGTTCAACACGGTCAAGCTGGCGGCTTGGGGGGGGCTTTTGTTCGTACTCCGAGCAAAATGGAATTCGTTACGTGATATTTTGATCTTGAGAATATCCGACGATTCCAAAGACCAGATGGAGAAGTCCCTTTTCGCGATTCGAGGGACCGCCAATACGTTGGTGACGATTCTGCTTTTCCTCGCGCTGGCTCTCCTCGCGTCGTTCCTCTTGGGAATGAATCCATTAGGGGGAGGGAGCAAAAAGTGGGAGGATTGGGCGGAACAACACGGTCAAGCCCTCTGGCCCAACGCGAACTTGCTGGTGCTCATCCTTCTCGTTCTCGTGTTGCTTCGAGAATGGGACTGGCGCCAGATCGATCGGGAGCAAGCTGAATTAGCAGTGCGAAGCGAGTCTTTGAAATGGCAATACCATGATTTGATTCGAACTATCCAAACGCGAAGAACCATGCTTCTTAAGAAGCAATTGACTACTTTCACATCCAACACAGAAGAGAGCTGATATGTTTTTCTGGTTACGCGAACTCCTCGGATGGGGACTGGTAGGGCTCTCCCTCTATATGATTTGGCTCGGCTTGGGCTATCTATCCGATCTAGCCAACCCGAAGATCATCGAAGCCTCCATCCTCAACCTCGCAGCCCTCGGAATCCTGAAGGCCGGAATCGGATTGATCCGCATCTCAACAACGACGAGAATCGCTTTGCAACTGACCAAACCAGGAAGAGGCCATGCAAACCCGAAACGATAGGGGAAGAGAAAACTATCCGCAGAAAACTCTATCCGGAAAAAACTATCCGCCGATTGTCGCCGATTGTCGCCGATTGGTGGGGCGGAGGCGAAGCTTTTTGGGGGGAGAGACCGATTGTCGTCCGTCGTGTAGTAGTCGTAGGGTGTGTGAAGTGGCCGCGGTTTCAACAGGCTTGAGGGGTGAGGCTTGAGACTTGAGGAAGAAGGGAATTCCATTTAACCGCAGGGGACGCGGAGGTTCGCAGAGGAGAGCTCGAGGATTTGTTTTGCATCCTCCGGTATTCCGAAGGGATTACAGCTATTAGCCAGCGGTAAGCGCAGCGCCACCGCCGGTGGATCGCGATGACGCCCCAACGATCCCGGAGGGATCGCAGAAGCGTTCAAGTTACCGAGAAGGAAGCGAGAAACTCGGCCATTGTTTCTAACGCTTCTACCCCTCACCCCCAGCCCCTCTCCCCGAAGCGGGGCGAGGGGAGCGGAACTCTAAAACGCGACACGATCTAAGATGGAAACAGAGACCACTTCACACCCCTATGACTTCTTCAAGTCCCTCCCCCCCCTATCTCTCGATCTCCCAAATTCCTGCGGGTTGGGTTGCTACAATGCCTTTTTAGCCAAACCTCCCTTTTCTTAAGTTGCAACTTGAGGTCCTACCCATGTCGTTTCGTATCACTAACGATTCCAGCAAAAGGTTCTGGTCGATCGGGTTCCTTATCGCTTTAGGTTTCCAATCGATCGCAGTATCGCAGACGCCTCAAGAGTTGATCGATCAGCAAGTCCCCGAGGCGAGAAAGCGAATCGAAGCTTATCTGGGAGAGTCGAAGGGGCAGTCGGATCGAACCCTTCATATCGTTTACTGGACACCCTCCGATCGCGAACCTGGAAAGGGATATCAAGAGAGGTTGGATAGGGTCCTTTCGCATGTTCAAGAGTTCTACGCAAAGGAGATGGGTAGGCTAGGGTTCGGCCGTTCTACCTTTGCTTTGGACAAGTCGGACGGTGGAAAGTTAAAAATACATGTAGTGAAGAGCAGCTCCCCCTACGCGCAATTCAATGTCGAGAGTGGATCGGTCATTCGACGCGAGTGCTTACCAGCGCTTCGCAAGGCGGGGATCGACGTCGATCGAGAAACGATCGTCATCTTTTGCAATATGAGCAACTGGGATGAGGAGAATCGGAAGATGAATCAAAACAGTCCTTACTATGCAGGTGGCGGTCTCAACGGTGGGACTGCTTGGCAGGTCGATTCAGTCCTTCTGGACTCGGATTTGTTAGTAGACAAGGAATCGATGCTCACCGACGGCCAATACGGCCGCATTTCTGTAGGCAGGTACAACAGTATCTTCGTCGGTGGCGTTTGCCATGAGCTTGGACACGCGCTGGGACTGCCTCATAATCGCGAACGAAAAGATGAAAAAGAGGTGTTTGGAACCGCGCTCATGGGATCGGGCAATCGAACTTACGGAGAGGAATTGCGCTCGGAAGGACGCGGAACCTTTTTAACTTTAGGTGAGGGGTTGCGATTGGCTTCCCATCCTCTCTTTGTGAGATCGGATCGCGGATTGGCGGGGAGACGCGAAGCCACGATCGAGGATCCACGCCTTACCCCTAGCGAGGACGGAAAGTCGTTCAAGGTTTCTGGGCGTGTGATTGCTTCCCCCGAGTGTTACGCGATCCTAGCTTATATGGATCCAGCGGGTGGGGGAGACTACGATGCGACGACGATGACCATCGTTCCTGCGTCGAACGGAGAGTTCGAGATGGATTGCAAGGCTCTCAAGCCTGGGGCTGAGGGAGAATTACGATTGATAGCATGTACCGTTGGCGGGGGCTCCATCGGGGATCTCACTTTGTCGATCCCCTACTCAGTCGCCCAAGATGGCAGGGTGGATTTGGGAGCGTTCGAATTGAGACGCCACCTTGCCCCAATCGTGAAGGGTCTCAAGTCGAATGCGTTCGACGAAGCCAAACTCGCCTTAGAGGAATTAAAGAAGGAGAGCTCGGACCAAAAGCTTATCGACGTAGCGGAATCGCTTGTGGGGTCCTTTCAAACTCCGACTGTTACCCCCGCGGAATTCTCGGGTGAGACAGCCTACCTCTCGGATCTGAAACCCGAGGCTGTTAAGATTGGGTATGGGCGTCCCATGTTTAATCGGCTCCCCAATGAGCATTTGGTTCTTTCTGCTGGAAACGAGATCTTTGCCAAAGGAATTTATGCCCATGCCGTCAGCGAGCACGAATACCTGTTGGCAGGCAAGTGGAAGTCATTCAGCGGAGTCGCCGCCTTAGCCGATGGGAGTTCCGGTAGCTGTCAATTTATGGTTCTCGGAGATGGCAAAGAACTTTGGCGTTCCTCTGTTTTGAAAGAGGGGAAACGCGCGAATTTCGACCTGTCCGTCCAAGGAATAGAGAAATTAATTCTGGTCGTCGAAGACGCAGGGGATGGAAAGCGATCCGACTGGGGAGTTTGGTTGAATCCGAAGCTTGTGAAATAAGAACAATAGGGTTGTTTGATCAGCTTCCAAGCTAGGAAAGAAAACAATGTAAGAAGTCCAGTACCTTGAATCCGATTCGTAAGATTCGTCCGATTCGTGGTTTCATCCTCCGGTTCTTTCTGTGCCCCTGTTTTCAGGAGCCCCTTACCTCGGGGTGTCAGGCCAGGCCGCGGGATTGGCGAAGGCGACTCTGCCGAAGATAGGGATTATTGCTCAAGGGAAAGCTATGCACCTGTCGACGTAAGGATATCGAAGGACCGAAAACGCCTAGTTCGACGCAAGCCAAATTACAACCATGCGAAAACGTAGACTCAATCCACGCGAGGCCTTTCTGCTGAGCGCATTCGCTGTTTCTTTAACAGTGGGGTGCACCTCGACACCAGGTGCGAAACCCTCGATCTGGCCTACGCAACGAGCCGGTATGGAAACGCCCGCCAACGGTGCGGGTGTTTCCACAGCGATAGCCTCCACCACCCAAGCGGTCAAAGGGCAGTTTTCGTCGATGGGGACTGCGGTCTCCTCCGCATATGGCAAAGCGAAGACAGCGATCACTTCCCCATTCGCCGCTGCGGAGAGCACCGGTGAGACTTCCACCTCCCCTTCCACTCTTGCCGGAGGAACCCTCGGTCCTGAGGTCTACGTCATGACGGGGCAACTCAACGAGTCGAAAGGGGACTATGCCAAAGCGCTCGATAGCTACAGCAAAGCGCTCGAAGCTGAGCCGAAAAATCTCTCCGCTCTCTTGAGTACCGCCCGTCTCTACGATCGTCAAAACGAGCGTGAGAAGGCGATCTCGTTCTACACCAAAGCGACCGAAGTATCCCCAGGGAACGCGGCCACCTATGCCGAGATGGGGAGCGTATACGCCAAAGCTGGGAACCTCAACAGCGCGAAAGAGCAACTCCAAAAGGCTGTCAACCTCGAGCCGAAGAATACCGGCCACCGGTCAACTCTGGCGGGGATCTATCTCGACATGGGGAACGCCGACAAAGCTCTCGAAGAGCTGACCCAAGTGCACGAGCCTGCGATGGCAAACTACCAAATGGCCTATCTGCACTTCACCCGAAAGAATGTTCCCGCTACGCAACAGTACTTGAGCAACGCGCTCCAAATCGATCCGAATCTGCAACCGGCTCGCGACCTGTTAGCGAGCATCGGAGGGGGACAATCGATCCAAAACGTCGCGCAGCAAGGGAACCAATGGCTCAATCAAGCACAGGGGATCATGCAACAAGCCTCCGCAGTCACGACCAATGTTCAGAATCTCCTCCCTGCCAACGTTCCAGCCGAGCCAACTAGCTACCCCGCGACAACGGCCGTAGCACTGCCACCTCCGCCGACACGATAATCTAAACGGAATTCATTCCATTTTTAACCGCCGAGAACGCGGAGGCACGCAGAGGAAAAACCGAGAATACAGGGGAGGCACTTGCATCCTCCGATTTCGGCTTCAACTCTGCGTCTCTCTGCGCCCTCTGCGGTTAAATAAAGATCAAACGATTGTGCGATAAATCTTGCTGGCGTAAGCGAGGGCCACGTCCACTCGCGACGCTGTCCCTCGGTAACGCCACGGGTTGTGATGGAGGACGCTTCGCGTCCTGCCACTTACCACGGATGTGGCATGCGCACCTTATCCAGCCGGAGGCAAGATCGAGTTCGGCGGAACGGCGGGTGTGGTCGAACCAGCACCACCGAGTACACCGAAGAACCATAACGCCGCGATGATTCCGGCGATGGCGATGACCAAGACCAACGGATAGGTCAAAAACACAAGGGCTGCCGGTGCTAGAGGATGCCGTACCTCCATCGGCTCGTCTTGCCCTTGCAGGCTCTCACTCAAGCGGTGAGCTAACGTATCCTGAGCCTCCTCCTTGTGAAGCTCGACTTCTTTAACTTCCTCTTCGGTTGTGAAAACAGCCATGGTATCCTCCATTCGGATATAAGCGGTGCGGATGAGTATTTGCTCTACCCAATAGGGCCACGATTAAGTCGTCCGTCGCATTGTAGCGGCGCATAGCATTCGGGCTGGTATCATAGGAGTGTGCAAGGCTCGTACCTTTTCGATATTTCAATCGACAAATCGGCTGTTTTCGTGGAATGGAGTGATTCTCGTCACTCATCACTGACTGTTGATCTGTCAACCTGCCTCCCGATGCGACAACCATGGACCTTTTCTCCCACTCGGAACAGATCAACCGCGAAAAGTCACAACCCCTAGCGGCGCGAATGCGACCGCAAACATTGGACGATTTCGTCGGCCAGGATCATCTCTTGGCCCCCGGTAAGCTCCTTCGTCGCCTCATCGCAGCCAACCGACTTCAGTCGATTCTCCTGTACGGTCCACCAGGAACAGGCAAAACGACTCTAGCCCATCTCCTCGCCAAAGAATCGAAAGGGGCGTTTCGCCAACTCAACGCCGTTACCAGCGGCATCAAAGAACTGCGAGAAGCTCTGGAATGGGCGCGGGACGAAGTCTCAACGATCGGCAAACGCCCCATCCTCTTCATCGATGAAATCCATCGCTTCAACCGAGCTCAGCAAGATGCCTTGCTCCCCGACGTTGAGCAGGGAATCGTCACCTTGGTAGGAGCGACCACCAGCAATCCTTTCTTCTCGGTCAACGGGGCCCTCCTCAGCCGATCCCAAGTCTTCGAATTGCACCTATTACAAGATGCCGATCTTATCAAGCTCATGCAACGGGCGCTTGCCGATCGAGCGCAAGGACTCGGTATGTACGGAGCTCAGGTCAGCGAAGAAGCATTCGAGTTCTGCGCCCGCATGGCCGAAGGGGATGCGCGCCGTGCGCTTGGAGCACTGGAGCTTTCGGTTCTCTCCTCTTCCTCCGATCCAATCGTCGTCGGAATCGCCGAAATGCGAGAAAGTATGCAGAAAAAAGTTCTGCAGTTCGACCCAACAGGAGACCAACACTATGACCAAGCAAGCGCCTTGATCAAGAGCATTCGAGGAAGCGATATCGATGCGGCTCTCTACTGGCTCGCGCGGAGCCTCGAATCGGGCGAGGAAGTTCGCTTCCTCACTCGCCGACTCGTGATTCTCGCGAGCGAAGATATCGGGAACGCCGATCCGCAAGCACTTTCCCTGGCGGTCTCTGCGATGCAAGCATGTGAATTCATTGGATTGCCCGAATGCCAATTGACCCTATCGCAGCTCGTGATCTACCTCGCCGCAGCCCCCAAAAGCAATTCCGCCACCATGGCGATAGGTTTGGCGAGAAAAGATGTCCGAGAAGGAGCGATCATCCCGGTCCCACGCCACCTTCGAGATGGTCACTATCGCGGGGCAAAAGAACTTGGGAACGGGATCGGGTATCAATACGCTCACGATTCCGAAGGAGGCATCGCCTCGCAAGACTACTTAGGAGTCGATCGAGTCTATTACACCCCGGTGCACCGGGGCGAAGAAGCGGAGCTCGCCAAACGCTGGGAAGCGATCCGGAGCAGGCTTGAGAGGTGAGAGGTGAGGCTTGAGGGGCGAGACTTGAGGCTTGAGGAAGAAAGTACCTAGGGTGTGTGAAGTGGTCGCCTTTTCCATTTCAAACAAAGCTTGCACTTCCAACCTACTTCCATCGCAATCACGCATTGCGCTCCAGGCGACCATGCAACACACCGGATGAAGCCTCATTCCTCTCCAGGCACTGCTTGTGGCCTCCCCAAAAGGTGGTGCCTCCCCCGTTTTTTTTCGTACTCGAATCTCGAATCTCGAGTACTGCTACGCTGAGTACGATATTGGATCGATCCCCCAGCTTGGTCGATGTTTCTAGCACTTCTACCCCTCACCCCCGGCCCCTCTCCCCGAAGCGGGGCGAGGGGAGGACATACCTGACATTGTTCCGCATTCGTTCGTAAGATTCGTGGTTCTTTGTTCCTCAGGCCTCACCCCTCAAGCCTCAAGCCTATTTATGGCTAGCAAAACATCCTTTCTTTCCTTAACCTTGTCCCTATGGATCTAGCCTGTTTTCATCCCCTGCAAACCAGAGAGGCAAAACGCCAATGCATCGAACGATCAACGTCGTTCAACTAGCGATGGTTCAGATGAATTGCTCATCGAACCAAAAGGAGAACATTGAAAAGTCGATTCACAAGGTTGAGGAGGCTGCAAAGCTGGGGGCGAACATCGTTTGCCTCCAAGAACTTTTCAATGCCCCTTATCCTTGCCAGAGCGAGGATCACGATCGATTTGCGTGGGCCGAAGCGATTCCTGGGCCGACGAGTGAAGCGATGCAAGATGTCGCCAAGCGACTCAAGGTCGTTGTGACGGGTTCGATTTTTGAACGCCGTGCCCAAGGTCTCTATCACAACACGGCTGTCGTTTATGACGTCGATGGAACTTTGAAAGGCTTCTATCGAAAGATGCACATTCCCGACGATCCGTTGTACTACGAGAAGTTTTACTTCACCCCTGGGGATACTGGATTCACGATCGCGGAAACGAGCCTTGGCAAGATCGGGGTAGGAGTTTGCTGGGATCAGTGGTATCCAGAAGCGGCAAGGCTCTTTGCGCTGCGCGGCGCTGAGATCCTTCTTTATCCAACAGCGATCGGTTGGCTGGAGGAAGATAAGGAGGAGTTCGGAAAGCATCAACATGAAGCTTGGGAGACGATGATGCGTTCTCATGCGATCGCCAACGGTTGTTTCGTCGGTGCCGCCAACCGTGTTGGACGGGAAGAGGCGTTGGAATTTTGGGGGGCGTCGTTCGTCTTCGGGCCGGGGGGCGTACTCCTGAGACGAGCTTCTCACGATCAGGAGGAAATCGTCATTGCCGAATGCGATCTCCGGTTGATCGATAAGCAACGAACCCACTGGCCTTTCTTGCGAGATCGACGGATCGATGCCTACCACGATCTTACCAAGCGTTGGATCGACGGGACGGGAGCAGGACTATGAGTTCCCATGAACCGCTTGCTGCGGGGTATCGCTGGGTTGCCGAATGGGTCCCCCACGAAGCGACTTGGATTGCTTGGCCTCATAATCCAGAGACATGGCCTGGTTTGATGGAAACCATCCCTTCGGTTGCCGAGAAGATGATTCGTTCCTTGGCCGAGGTGGAACATGTGCACGTTTTAGGGGGCCCTCCCGAAAGTGAAGCGCAAGCCCGAGAAGTTCTTGCGGGGGCTGACAACGTGACGGTCCATTCGATTCCCACCAATGATTGTTGGATTCGAGATTACGGACCGACCTTCGTCGTTCACGAAGGGGAGGGGAAACTGGGAGCGGTGCTCTGGAAGTTCAACGCTTGGGGGAAAAAGTACGAACCTTACGACGAGGATGCTGCCGCCAACAGACGGATATGCGAGTTCCTGGAGGGACTTCCGATCGACATCGCTACGTTTGCATCGAAGATGGTGTGTGAAGGAGGGGGGCTGGAAACCGACGGCGAGGGAACTCTTTTGACAACCAGCAGTTGTCTTCTCTCCTATCAAAGGAACCCCGATTGGGAACGGGAGACCATTGAAGCCGAACTGACTCGTATGTTGGGTGTGAAGAAGATTCTTTGGATCGACGGTGGAGAGTTGGCAGGGGACGATACCGACAGTCATATCGATCAGCTGGTCCGGTTCTTTGCTCCCGGCAAAGTCGTCGCAGCAGTCTCGTACAATCTCGACGATAGCAATGCGCCGAAGTTAGCGAAACAGTATGAGGTTCTCAAGGGGGTAACCGACGCTCAAGGTCGAGCGCTGGAGATCGTTCCTCTCGTTACTCCACCACCTCGCTACATCCAGGGGAAGAGAGTCCCCGAGAGTTACTGCAATTTCTATATCGCAAACGAAATCGTTTTGGTGCCGATCTTCGGTTATCGAGAAACCGACGAGGCTGCGGTAAGGACCTTGGGAGAGTTGTTCCCGAATCGCCAAATCATCCCGATCGACGCATCCAATTTCATCTGGGGATTGGGCGCGTTTCATTGCGCTACCCAACAACAACCAAGGTGTACGGTGTAAGCTTTGAGCTTTGAGCTTTGAGCTTTGAGGTGTAAGGTGTAAGGTGTAAGGTGTAAGCCAGAGGGGGACCTTTCCCTTCATGGAGCGGGGGCTGGCGCATCGGTGGTAAAAGGGGTGAACGCGAAGCGTCCCCCATCACAACCCGTGGCGTAAGCGAGGGATAGCGCTGGCAA
>CAYMXM010000055.1:0-16280 GCA_964394065.1 uncultured Pirellula sp.
CTACCCCTCACCCCCGGCCCCTCTCCCCGAAGCGGGGCGAGGGGAGCAGATATCCAAGGCGCGGTGCGTTCTAGGGCGCAATGTAGGGTTCGACGGGGGGAAGCCCCGATTCGTTAGGCCAGGGTGATACTGCAAGGCGTTAACGAACAGTATAGTATTTGGTCCGTTGATCTTTCTAGTGCCCCAAACGGGCAAGTCCTCTTTGCAATACGAGAATCATATGGGTTACTACATCGGAATCGACATAGGCACCTCAGGAACGAAGAGTTTGCTGATCGACGAATCGGGGCATATTCTTGCCGAGTCTTCCGCGGAGTACCCCGTTCACATGCCAAAGCCAATGTGGACCGAACAAGATCCCGAGGATTGGTGGACTGCCGTTAAAAAAACAGTCCAAGGGGTTCTTAAAAGTTCTAAGGTGAAGAAAGGGGATGTCAAAGGGATCGGTCTATCGGGGCAAATGCACGGATCGGTTTTTCTCAACAAACAGGGGAAAGTAATCCGCCCCGCTCTCCTTTGGAATGATCAACGCACTTCGGCGGAGTGTGACGAGATCACGAAACGAGCCGGCGGTCGCGAAGCGTTGATCGAGATGGTGGCGAACCCTGCCATGACCGGCTTCACCGCACCGAAACTCCTATGGCTCCGAAACAAAGAACCGAAAAACTATGACAAAATATCTCACCTGCTCCTCCCGAAAGATGAAATTCGACGAAGATTAACAGGTGAGTTTGCAACCGATGCAAGCGATGCAAGCGGCATGCTCCTCCTCGACGTTCGGGCTCGGAATTGGTCGAAGCAACTCATCGATAAACTTGAGATCGATCCTTCGATTCTCCCGAAGGTCTACGAGTCGGAGCAAATTACAGGAACCCTTCTCCCTGAGGTTGCCGAAGAGTTGGGGCTTAGCAGCAGTTGTAAAGTCGTCGGTGGAGCAGGGGATTGTGCAGCCGGGGCTGTAGGAAACGGCATCGTGAAGCAAGGGATTCTAACGGCATCCCTCGGTACATCAGGGGTTATGTTTTGTCATAGCGATGAACCTCAGTTCGATCGGTTAGGACGAGTTCATACCTTCTGCCATGCGGTCCACGGAAAGTGGCACATGATGGGAGTGACTCTTTCCGCAGCGGGATCGTTGCAATGGTTTGTGAATCAAGTTTGTCCGGAACTTGCCAAGGGGCGAAAAGCAGATCCTTACGTAACCATTAACAACGAAGCGGAGAGAGTTCCCGCGGGTTCGGAGGGACTATTCTTCCTACCCTATCTTGCGGGAGAGAGAACGCCTCATGCCGACTCCAATGCGAGAGGCTGCTTTATCGGGTTGACGAACAAGCATGATCGCGGGCATATGGCGCGAGGGGTGATGGAAGGAGTCAACTATTCGTTGCGAGAGAGTTTGGAGATCTTCCAGGATCTCCATGTTCCGGTGAAAGAGATTCGCTTGAGTGGAGGAGGGGCGAAGAGCCCTCTTTGGAAGCAGATGTTAGCCGATACGTTCGGCCAAAAGGTTTGCACGATCAACGCCGAGCAAGGTCCGGCGTTCGGAGTTGCCTTGCTCGCTGCCGTTGGAGATGGTGCGTACAAGAATATCGAGGAAGCGTGCAAGCGAACGATTCAAGTCGTCGAAAAGGTTTCCCCTCGCAAAGGGGAGAAGAAGGTTTACGACGAAGCCTTTCCTGTTTATCAGTCCCTTTACCAATCGTTGAAGGATAGCTTCGGGGCGATCGCTAGGCTTGGTAGTTAGAGATGGCTGTGCATCGATTCTACGTGGAGAGCCTTGCAACCTATCCCTCGATTCTCTTAGAGGGGCCTGAGGTGCATCATGCGTTGAAAGTCCTTCGTGTACGGATTGGAGAAGGGGTTGAGTTGTTCGATGGGATTGGGAATGTTGCATCGGGATCGATCGTTGGTTTGGAGAAGCGAGCAATCCGGATCGAGTTATCTTCCCGACATTTTGCCCCGCGCGACCATGATGGTCGTCTTCACTTTGTCGTCGCGATGCCGAAAGGGGATCGGCAACGAAGCGTCGTAGAAAAGCTCGTGGAACTCGGGGCGGATAGCTTGCGACCGATCCATACGCGTTATTCCGTAGCGGAGATCGATGAAGGGAACTGCGAACGTCTGGTTCGATACGGATTGGAATCGTGCAAGCAGTGTTGTCGAAACCGAAATATTGCAATCCTACCCTCGATGCGTTTTGATGCGTTCCTTGAAGAGATTCGTTCGCAAGTCGCCGATGGCATCACCGTATTCGTGCTTCATCCAACGATAGGGGCGGGAGGGGGATTCCCTTCTTCACGCAACTCGGGCGGGACGCCCGAGCCACGGTGCGACCAAGTTTTGTTTGTGGTTGGACCTGAAGGGGGATTCACCGAAGAAGAGGTGGCTAAGTGCGTTGCGAGCGGAGGAAATGTTTTAGGACTCGGCGAAAGGATCTTACGGGTAGAAACCGCTGTCTCCGTCGCCGCGGTCCTGGGGCAACAATGGCTCAGCAGGCTTGAGGGGTGAGGCTTGAGAGGGGCCATTTAACCGCAGAGGGCGCGGAGTGGCGCAGAGTTAAAACCAAAAAAGTTAGAACTCTGCTCCCCTCGCCCCGCTTCGGGGCGAGGGGAGCAGAGTTCTTAAACCGCGGAGCGTTCTAGGACGCCAAAGCGGTGTCCGACGGGGACGAGCCCCGGTAGGGGCGGGACCAAAAGGGAGATGGAATTTGGCCCCGCCCCTACCGGGGCTACCAAAAACGGGACCATTTTTCACTCCAAGAATCTTTACCCGGCGGCTTTTTTCTGAACGGCTGCGATCGCTTCGGCCATGCGTTCGATGTTCTCTTGGGGAGCGAGAAGCTGCGTTTGGGAGAACCATACCGCTTCCTCACAGAGCTTGTCATTCTCCGGGCACTGGTTCCGCTCAAGCCACTTCTGCATGAAGTCTTTCCCGTAGATCTTGAGGTAGTGTGGATTCTCTGCGAGAGCGTTGATGTGGGGACTTACGTGGAGCCGCGTATAACCACCGCTGGCAGGGGCTCCCGCTTTTGCAATCTCCTGCAGGAACGCTGCACGGGTCATCCCACCGAACTTCTCCGAATCGAATCGGAGCATGTACAAGTGCCACGCGCTTTGTGTGCAACCGTCGGTCAGTTCCGCCGGATAAATCCCCGGAATCTCTTTCAATAGCTTCGTCAACAATTTAGCGTTCGCATTTCGCGTTTCATACTGCTTCGCAGCTCGCGTGAGCTGAGCAAGCAAAACAGCCGCTTGGAACTCGGTTATCCGGAAATTCGCCCCGCGTCCGGAAAGAGGGGACCGTTTCCCACCTCCTGGTGTATGGAAGTCGTAGCAGGAGCTCGCAAAGGCAGCGTCGTTGGTAAGAATGGCTCCCCCCTCACCTGCAGATACGTTTTTGCTCGATTGAAAACTGATGCATCCGGCTAGTCCATACGAACCAACCGGCTTGCCTCGCCATTGTGCCATCGGCGCTTGGCACGCGTCTTCGATGATGGGCAAGTTCTTCGGTTTAGCAACTTCCTGGATTCGATCGAGATCTGCTACGGACCCACCGATATGAACGGGCATGATGACCTTCGTCTGATCGGTGATCTCCTTTGCAATCGCCTTCGGATCGATTTGAAAGGTCGAGCGATCGATATCGGCGAATACCGGAAGAGCATAGTTCATCGTGATCGCATTGAATGTCGCGACGAAGGTGTAAGGTGGGATGATGACCTCATCCCCAGGCCCAACTCCCGCGGCTCCCATCACCGTGAACAACGCAGTTGTTCCGGAGGTCGTCGCGATACAGTGCTTCGCTTCCATGATCTTGCCGAAGGTGGCTTCGAACTCAGGGGCGGTGATCCCCCCGCCGGCTCGTCCCCAACGTCCCGATTGTAGAACGCTTAAGACTCTCTGAACCTCGGTGTCATCCCAAATAGGCCAACCAACGTTCGCCTTCGGTGGCAATGGGACCTGAGTTGCTTCCGCGACTGGAGTTGTTGCTCCTTGGGAGGTTGACGGCAACGACGTTGCCAATCCACTCAAGGCAGCACCGGCCAACAACGTGCGACGATCAATAGGAGTGCTCATCAGAAACCTTACTGTTCTTTCTAGGAGAATCAACGGTTATTGAAAAAGTTGGACTTTAGGAAACCTCTAGTTGAGTCATTAAGGCTTCCGCTCCCCTCGCCCCGCTTCGGGGAGAGGGGCTGGGGGTGAGGGGTAGAAGTGAAATCTATCTATGCCATCGTTCCTAGGGCGCTGCCCCCTCATCCCCAGCCCTTCTCCCCCAATGGGGGCGAAGGGAGCCGAAATCCAGAGCTTTGCTCTGGATTAACCTTTACGGCCCTTACCGATTGCGAGGCTCTCGGGGGCTAGTGAGGTTTTGGATGGAGGCGTTGTTTAACGGAATGAATTCCGTTCTATATTGGGGAGGATTGCCTTACTGCTGTATCGTAGTCAAATAGGACAGGAGATCGGCCATGCTTTGGAGATCGATCTGTTGCTCGAGTCCTTCTGGCATCAAGGAGAGTCGCGAGCTCTTCATCTCAGCGATTTCGCTTCGCTCGATTGTGTCGGATTGGTTATCCCCACGAGTAAGCGTAACGCTCGCCGCAGATTCGTTGGTGATCATCCCGGTCAAGATCCGTTCGTCCTTCGTCATGATCGTGTACGAAACGTACT
Source organism: uncultured Pirellula sp. (assembly GCA_964394065.1). Lineage (GTDB taxonomy): Bacteria > Planctomycetota > Planctomycetia > Pirellulales > Pirellulaceae > JBKCUI01. Next base: position 4,671 of record CAYMXM010000055.1, read on the forward strand.
GCGGATTAACCTCTCGGTTCGGCTCGATGATGTTGGATAGAATCGCCTCTGCACCCCGGAATTGGAAGGCTGGAAGATTCGGGCCGATCTCGTATCCGACCCCTTCCACTTTGTGGCAAGCCGCGCAGGATTTGGCAAAGACCTCCTTGCCACGAGTCCGATCCCCTTGCATGGTCAACGCGGGACGATATTTCTCGAAGACCTCAGCGCGAGAGCCTAGATCGGCATTCGCTACAAGCTTTTCCGCACGAGCCTTCGTTCTCGCACCGTTTCGCAACGAGTTCAATCGGACCACATCCAGGTCGACCAGATTAAAGTTCCCCTGCTCGGCATTCTCCAAAAGAACATCGATCCATTGTGGTCGAGAAAAAACGATGTCGATCACCGTTCCTCGAAGCTTTGGTGTGATGCGAGCCCATTGGGCGAGCAGCTGCTTCGGAACTTCGGGAGAAGTCAGCTTTCGCAAAGCAACCCCTGCCGCGTTCTGGAGCTCTTGCGAATCCTGTTGTTGAAAGAGAGAAACGAGCAAGGGAATATCGGCGTCTGCCACATTCCACATCAAATGCTTGATCGCGCTTAGCCGTTCCTCGACCGATAGGTCTTCGTTGCCAGCATGATCCCGCGCAGCTTTGAGTAGCGTCTCACGTGTAGCCGCTACGTTGGGCATCTTCTGTAAGAGAGCTGAAAGATCAGCCCCCTTGGTGAATCGGTTCTGCAATGCCTCGACAAGATCGACGACCAATGCGATCCGTTGATTCGAAAGAGGTGTGTTGCTCGTGAGCTTTCCATCGAGTTCGCTCAGTTGCTCAGGTGAACTCAACCGCCCCGCAACCTGCGCGAGGGGAAGAAGGTGAGCAATCTCCCCTTCCGATTTCAGACTGGCCAGTTGTTGCTCAAGAATCTCTACGGCTTGAGGGCCGATCGCATTGAAACAAGCCGCTGTGATGTAAGGATCGTTGCCAGACTGCTTAAGAACCTTATAGGCAAGTTGTGATTTTTTGTCCGCAGCCAAGTCGCTGACCGTTAAAGAAAGAGCCAATTGGAATCGAACGCGCGTATCCGCGTCGCTTGCAAGTCCCTCAAGTGCAGATGCGATTTCGGGATTGGATCCGAATCGGTCCTCAAGCCAGCGGATAGCCCATTCGCGAACGCGAGGATGCGCATCTCGGAGAGCCGTGATCAAGGGGGCTGCGTCTTTAGAGAAATGTTGGAGCAATCCGAGTGCATGGAGGCGGCCTTGAGGAAGTGAGGCACTCGTCGCGATCTTCGTGAGTCCCGCCAAAATCGTCGACTTTTCCGAATCGGAAGCATTGGAAGTCAACTTTTCAAAGAGAAGCCGAGAAGCGGTGTCTCGATGCCAACCGTTGGTGCTTTCCAAGGTCTTGAGAAGCGCGTCGAGCGAAAGCTTGGAGAGATTAGGGAGTGCTTGACGTTGGTATCCTTCGGGAACGATACGGTAGATCCGACCGCGATCACGTCCGCTGGTCAGATCGAGGTGCTGCTTGATCTGGGGGGGGAGTGAGAGAGGGTGCTCGATCACTTCGCGATAGAGATCCGCGATGTAGAGATTTCCGTCGGGTGAGTTCGCAAATTGCACCGGGCGGAACCAAATATCCTTGGAGGCAACAAACTCCGATTCGACATCGACACGACGACCGATCATCGAGATGCCATTCTCCTCCATTTTCTTTCGGTGAACGATATTGCTCCCCACGTCTCCCATGATGGCGACTCCAGCCATATCCTTGGGGTAGGAGTTGCCGCGGTAGATCGTGATTCCGGTCGCGCTAGTGAAGTACCCGGAAGCGCGTCCGCCACCTTCGATAGCACCCGGAGTGACATTGGTGACTCGAAGCCGCGTTCGAACGATTCGCCAAGGCTCCACGGGGCTGATGCGATAGACGTTCGCTTGCGGACCGTCCTCCGCAACGCTCCTTCTAGAAGGAGGAAGAGGAAAAGGATTCTCTGCTCGTGCGTAGCGATCTGCATAGAGGAATAGTTGCAAGTGATCGCTGTTGCTGCAGGTGTAACGCCGCCCCCAATCGTCGAAGGTCATACCGTGCTGGCCACCACCACTTTCCAATCGAAACTCAAGCGTTTTAGGATCGAATGAAAAGTCCCGCCCGCTCGCCTTGACCGGCTCCACATCGGGGAGATCCGGGCGGCTGATGTTCGCCCCCGAACTGCTGATCTGGCAATAAATCCGGTTGTCGAGCCCCCAAAGGAAACTGTTCATGAGACCTTGGACATTGGTTCGTCCAAACCCAGTGAAAACTTTCTTTTGAATCTCCGCTTTGCCATCCCCATCTTCATCTTTGAAGTACCAGACATCGGGAGCTGCTGCGACGAAAACCCCACCGTCGTAACAAATCACACCGGTAGGCCAGGAGAGTTTCTCGGCGTAGATCGTGCTGGTTTCGTAATGCCCATCCCCGTCTTTATCTTCGAGAAGCTTGATCGTTCCGAGGAAGTCTTTGTCTTGTTCGGAGTAGTCCACCATCTCGACCACGAACATTCGGCCTTTTTCATCGAACGCCATCGCGACGGGGTCTCGAACGAGTGGTTCTTCGGCAGCGAGCTCAAGCTTATAGCCAGGCTTTACCGCCATCTCTTTCAAGGCGTCTGCCGGTTCAGTAGGTGGGATACGTGGAAGTTCGTCGGCAAATCCCTTGTCGGTGGCTTCTTGTGCAAAACAGGTCGATGGTGCGCTGGTGCTCGCCAATAAAGTGGCTGCGAGTAAAGACGCAAACGAAAGTCGCTTCAGATTCATTTGGTGTTGGTTCGAGTTCGGTGAGAATCAGTTTTTATCGCGGTCAAGAATTCAATGGGGAGGGATAGCTTATCGGCAGGAAAACAGCTTGTGCGCACTGTGTGCAAACAGCGTTTGGACGACCTAAGTCTTAATTCTTGAGGTCCCAGTATACCGAGATTTACCCCAGTTTCCTACTTTTTCGCCCACGAAACTAGTCATTGAAGTTCTTACGCTTGTCTGATCGCTACTTGGGGCATTTGATTTAACCACGGATCACACGGAAAACACGGATAACAAAAAAATGGAGAAGATGAAGTCAGAGAAGGAGGAAGAGGGTTTAACCGCCGGGTACGCAGAGGTTCGCAGAGGGAAGGTTAAGAGGATTTTGGAAGTTTCGCTTCCTCTTAGCCCTGGCTACCCCTGATATTCTAAGGCCTCTCCACGTCCATCGCTTCGCTCTGAGCGTGCCACCCGTGCACTCTTCCTTAAGCCTTAAGCCTTTAGTCTGTTTTTCCGTGTCTTCCGTGGTTCCCTCATTCTCCTACCCCACATCCATCACCCAAGCCCCATGGCGTAACGATCGAACGGGATCTTCCCAAGTCGGTATGAACTCTTGGGCTACGTAGCCTTGATAACCCGTATCCAGAATCGTTTTCATGATCGGAGCATAGTTGATCTCTTGCAACGCGTCCATTTCGCAACGCCCAGGATTGCCAGCGGTATGGTAATGTCCAATCCATGAATGGTACGCTTTGATCCTCCGAATCACATCTCCGTTCATGATCTGAACATGATAAACGTCGAAGAGAAGTTTAAAGTTGGGTGACTCCATCTTCTTCACCAATTCGATGCAATGGTCTACGTCATCCCCGTAGTAGCCTGGATGCCCCTTCATCGGGTGGGAATCGTCGCGCGAGTTCAAATGCTCCAGAACAAGGGTGACCTTGTTGGTCTCTGCGTAGTCGATCACCTGTTTCCAACATGCGAGACAATTCTCGTCCGCTGTTTTGTCCTCCATTCCAGGGACACGCATCCCCGTAAAGGTGATCACGGTGGGAGCTCCGAACTTCACTGCCGTATCGATGCTCTTCTTGAGAACCGAGATGCAGTCAGGATGGTTCGCTGGATCGACCGGGCCTTTCAAAAAGCCATGGCTGCTGACGAGCGCGATCTTCAATCCCTTTTGGACAGCTTCTGGGTAATGAGATTCAGGGATCCCTTCGATCCCTTCAATCCCGATCTCCACGCAGTGATCGATCAGCTTGGAAGTGGGCATCGGGTTGAAGCACCAGCCCATGACCGACTGACGAACGCGGCGATGATGGATGCGGAAATCATCCGAAAAAGGTTGGTCGTTTGTTGGCGTAGCCGCGCGCAATGAAGATTGCAATGCGAGAGTGCTCGCTATGGCACCGGCAGCGATCGCTCCGGATTGTTGCAACCATCGGCGTCGCTCGCGTTGGTCACGGTAGTTCGTATTTTCGTCGAATGTTGTCATGAAGAGACCTCGGTGGTTAAAAGGTGTTTGACATGTTTGATCGACGCGTAAGCGAGGCCCCCCAATCACAACCCGACGCGTTAGCGAGGGACAGTCGTAGGGTGTGTGAAGTGGCCGCTGCTTCCAACTCAGATCAAGATGGCGAGTCAATCCTCGTTTCCATTGCAATCACCTTTCGCACCTAAAGCGGCCACGGAACACACCGGGAGTGTAGTTGGCAGCTTAAATTCGGCGATTGTTTCTAACACTCCTACCCTCACCCCCGGCCCCTCTCCCCGAAGCGGGGCGAGGGGAGCAGATATCTAAAACGCGGCACGCCGAGACTTAAAAACATGGACGTTATTTCGGGACAGTTCCTAAGAGGATGCGAAGTATCCGATCTCCCCTCGGGGAACTCTGCGATTCTCTGCGTCCCCTGCGGTTAACGGAATGAATTTGGTTTTAAATTACAAACCGTGCCCCCCTGCTTGGCCGAGGGGGCGGATGGCTTCGGGGGTGCCGTTTAAGCTCGCGAGGTAGGCGACCAAGTCCCGAAGCTCTCTTCGGCTTAAGAACTTCTGCAAGTCAGCAGGCATGGATGAAAGCCCCTTCTTCCGACTTACGATCTCGTCCTTGTCCACTTCGAACACGACACCTTGCGCGTCCATAAGGCTGAGCGTCTTGTCGGTTTCACTTTTGAGAATCCCCGAAAGGGTTACATCATCCTCGGTCAAGACCACCACCGTTTCAAACCCCTCGGCGATCGCCATATTGGGAGCGATGATCGCCTCCAGAAGATAATTCGCTTTCTTGAGTTTGCCGATATCGCTGAGAGATGGCCCGACTTCCCCGCCGGTCTCTCCCACCTTGTGGCATCGGACGCACGAAAGACTGCTTCGGGTAAAGAACAACTCGCGCCCCGCATCGACATCGCCACCTTCAATGCAGTCGACATAAGCTTCTTTCGGACTCGATTCGACCAAGGTGGCCTGATGGTCCATTCGTTTCTTCAGTGCATCTTTTTGTTCGGAACTCCCTTTGGCTTCGATTGCTTCCTGAGCGTTGATCCAGGTGTCGCGAGGGAGAGTGTTGTCGAGCAACGCAGCAGCTCCCTTGCTGAGCAAGGTATCCGCTTCCTTGGAGTCGAGTTTTGCGATCAAATCCCAAGCGGCTTGACGCTCTACCGTTTCCTTCGAAGCCATCCTGCTCGAGATCGAATCCAACATCGATGCGGGGGCGATGTTCGTGAACGCCCTCAAGGCAGCGATCCGAACCTGCACGCTCTTGTCCCCTAGGAGACTATCTCGAACGGAAGTTAGTTCTTCTGGCTTCAGGTGGGATAGAGCAAGAATTGCGTCCGCACGTCGGAGCGGATCGGCCTCGGTCTCCTTGGCGATCTCGCTCAACATGCTGGCGAGCTCGGTCATCTCATACTTGGCCCCTACCTTAAAGAATGCGTCCCGCACTTTGCTAGGGGTGGCGGAGAGAGCTGCGACGTTCTTCTTCAATCGTTCGACGACCGCATCGGTGGGACGATCCTCCAGTGGAAGATGTCGATTCATGATTTTGTCTCGCAATCCAGGCTTCCCCCACTCGCCGAGGAGCTGAAGCGCTTCGATACGTTTCTCTTCGGTTCCAACATTGGAGACTGCGAATTGGATGAGGCGATCGATATTGGAGGTTTGCCCAAGCCGATAATTGGCATGAAGGATTCGTTCGACAATCGGTGCATCAAATTCTTGTGCCACCGTCAGCGCTGCGAGAAGGTGCATCTCCGATTGAAGCTCCGGCACATCGTAGATAGCTCTCGCCGCTTCTCGGACCACGCGAGGTGATGAGTCCTTGAGGAGCTCTGCGATCGCCGGATTGCGGGCATGCCGAAGGGCGACCGCTACCGCAACGCGAACCGATTCGTCTGGATGCTTGATCCATCGTGGCAGGGAGCTCGCATCGATGATTTTCGATAAGGCCATCACGGCGGCATGGCGCAGGACCGGATCCCTATCCCTGTTCTCGATCAGGATCTTCGCGATTTCGTCGACCAAGATCGCGGCCTTGGTGTTGGCGATGGCGAGCAACGCCTGTCGTTTAACCACCGCGGATTTGTGGGCCAGGAGTTGCTGTAAACTTCCGACCGGGAAATCGGACTTCCCTTCTGCGAGGGCGTCACATGCCCGAGCGACGACATACTCATCCTTGCTCACCAAGGCTCCTAGCAAAGTAGCACGCGCGGTTACGTCTTCTTGGCGGCGGAGGATTTGTCCGAGCCCCCAGATCGCGTGCAACTTTTCGTTTCGAGTGGTTCCCGAACGGAGGACTCGCGATAGAGCTTCCGTTTGGTTTCGCTTCGCGAGTTCCCATTGCGCTTCAAGCCGAATGCGGCGGTCCGGGGAGCGGAGAAGGTGAGTGAGTTCATCGACTCCCAACGTGCTGAATCCACGCTTGAGAGTCTCCGCGGAATGAACACCGATCCTCTTCACCTCTTCGGATTTGGAGGAGAAGCGATAGAGACGCCCTTTGTTCTCACCGTTCCAGCCGTTGACCCAATCGCTGACGAAGAGACTTCCATCGGGGGCGGTTTCAATATCGGTTCCTAGAATGCTCCAAATGAATTGTTCATTCTTATCGACGGTGAAAGTCGCTCCCTCCGGTTTGAGTTGGATACGACGAATTCCACTGTTGGAGGGTTGCCCTCGGAAGTCGCACATGAAGAACGCATTCTTGTACTCATCTCCACCCTCAAGCCCAACCCCGGTATAGCAGAGCAAACCCGATGGCCCATCGCCGATGTTGGCGATCGGTGGAACGATGTAAGCCGGAGACTCTTCGATATTGTAAGGGTGCCAGATCTTTTCTCGATTGAAGGGACCGCGATCGGGGAGATACTGGTACATCATTCTCCAACCGGAATCGCTTCCTTGAACCACCTGGACCCAGCGGGCCTTGTCTCCTGAATCGGAGTTGTTGTCTCCCGTAAACAAGTTCCCTTCGTCGTCGAAAGCGAGTTCCTGCGGATTGCGCAATCCGGTCGCGACTACTTCTAGGTTGCTTCCGTCCAGTTCGCATCGAAAGACGGCGCCACTTTCAGGATTCTTAAAGGTTCCATCGGGAGTCTCCACATGGTAGCCGCGGTCACCGATGGAGTAGTAGAGGCGACCATCGGGACCGATGATGAGTCCGTGCATGTCGTGCCCTCGGAAGGCGACACGGATTCCATATCCATCCGAAAGAACGATTCGTTCATCGGCGATCAAGTCCCCGTTGGTATCCCGCAGTCCCCAGAGCTTGGGGATGTTCGTGAAGTAGACGATGTCGTCTCGTACGAGAACGCCGGCTCCGGTTCCTTCCTCGATCGCATTGAATCCGGATGCGAAGACTACCTGACGGTCCCCCTTACCATCCCCATCGGTATCCTCGATGACCCGAATCAAATCGTCGTACTTCTCATAGTCGGCCGCTTCGGCGCCGAGCAATTCTCGATGGTAGCGAACTCGATCGGCGACCGTCATGGCCGCGAGATCGGCATCGAGCCACTTGCCATCATGATTTCGATTGTCGGTGATCCCCTTGTTTTGGCGGTACGACTCACAGACGTAGATCCGTCCAAACCGATCGAACGTAAAGACCACGGGGTTCCCCAACAAGGGTTCGGCGGCGAAGAGTTCGCATCGCAAACTTTCCGGAACCTTGAACGTCCCGATCGCATCCTCGGCATCTTTGGAAGCGGGAGCGAGAACGGGAACTTCTGGAACCGGCTTTTGGCTCTCCTGCGCGCTAAGTGGTTGCCAAATCGATGCAATGGTTCCGCTTGCGATAGCGACGGAGAGAAGCCAACGAGGAAACTGCCGAGGAGGAGAGGTGAGTGTTTCCATGGAGATTAGTTCCGAGAGATAAAGTTTTTGAGGAGTTGCAATCCGTCAGATTGGCTTTTTTCGGGGTGAAACTGGGTCGCAACTAGGTTGTCCCGTTGAACCGCGGCGCAGAAATTCTGGCCATAGTTACAGGTTAACCAGACATCCCTCTCATTTTCAGGGACTACATAGTAACTATGAACAAAATAAACGTAGGGATCGGAGGAGAGTCCTGAAAGCATCGGATCCGACTCGATGGTCGAGCGAATTTGATTCCATCCCATGTGCGGGATCTTCCGATGTTCGTTCTTAGGTTGGTTTTGGTTGTCGAATCGAACGACTCCGCCGGGGATGATTCCGATTCCCTCATGCCGTCCCCCTTCGTCGCTCCAATCGAAAAGCAACTGCATCCCCAGGCATATTCCGAGAAAAGGTTTGCCTCGTTCGATCCACTGTCGAATCCACGGGATGAGTTCTCGCGACTCCAGCTCGCGCATCGCATCCCCGAAGGCTCCCACACCTGGGAGGATCAAGTGGGAAGCCTGCTCCAGTTCCGAAGCGTTCGCGGAGACGATCGCGGCCCCCCCCACCTTTTCAATCCCCTTCGCCACGCTGCGAAGGTTCCCCATTTGATAGTCGATAATTCCGACAGAGACGCTCATAGAATCTTTAGAAAAACTGGCATTGAATAGCACGCCCGACGCGCAAGCGAAGGGCAATATTGCGTACAAGCCCAACGCGCAAGCGAGGGGCAATCAAGATGGTACTGTAGCGATTCCCTTTTGGACAGGTTTTGTTCCGTCGGATGGGACCGTGAGCCAGATGGGACCGTCGGTGATTGGAACCGTGGCATGGGCGTCTCGCCCATGGTTGCTGTGTCAGGCCAGTACAAGGGTGGCAACCAGTACAAGGGTGGCACGCTCAGAGCGAAGCGATGGGCGTGGAGGATTGTTAGAAATACCTGGGAGTAAGCTTGGGCTGGACTGTCAAAAAGTTGGTGTTGACACGAGTTTTCGAGTGTCCGCTTTTATTCCTCTGGATGCTCTTTCGTCCGACCGGGGCTCGTCCCCGTCGGGCGCCGCGCTTAGAGTTCCGCTCCCCTCTCCCCGCTTCGGGGAAAGGGGCTGGGGGTGAGGGGTAGAATCGCTAGAAACGTCGGCCAAGTTTACCTCGATCCTATCTCCGTACTCAGCGCAGCGGTACTCGTATTCGTCGAGATTCGAGATTCGAGATTCGAGATTCGAGTTCGAGTACGAGTACGAGTACGAAAAGAGGGGGACCGTCTGCTAGGACGCCCAAAATCGGGAAGTTATTTCAGGACAGTTCCTAAAACGCTTTCCGATCCGCATATCCGTTCGGATGGGATCTGTGCCAGTTCCAAGCGGTCTCAACGATGCTTTCGATCGTTACATACTTCGGCTTCCAGTTGAGCTCTCGCTGCGCAAGAGAACTGTCGGCGATTAAACAAGCGGGATCCCCTGGGCGACGATCTGCGATGACAGTCGGAATTTCATGCCCTGTTACTTTGCGACACGCTTCGATGACCTGCTTGACACTATGTCCCACGCCGGTCCCCAAGTTCATCTGCAAAACCGACTTCGGCTCCAATTTTTTCAGTGCAGCCAAGTGGGCGGTCGCGAGGTCGTCGACGTGAATGTAATCCCTGACGCAAGTTCCATCCTCGGTGGGATAGTCCTCTCCGAAAATCGAAATGTAGGGGCGTTGTCCTAACGCGACCTGAAGGACGATCGGAATCAAGTGGGATTCGGGATCATGGTCCTCACCGATAGTTCCGTCCGGAGAAGCCCCCGAAGCGTTGAAATAGCGAAGAGCAGCTACACCGAAGCCGTAAGCGTTTGCATAGTCCTGCAAGGCACGTTCGACGACGAGCTTGGTGAATCCGTAGGGGTTGATCGGATTCTGAGGTGTTTCTTCAGAAATCGGCATCTTGTCGGGCTGTCCGTAGGTTGCTGTCGTGCTGGAGAAGACGAATTTCCACACTCCTGCAATGCGCATCGCCTCCATCAAGTCGAGCGTTGCGATCACGTTGTTTTGGTAGTACATCGCAGGATGTTGAACCGATTCCCCCACCAGTGCAAAGGCCGCAAAGTGCATGACCGCTTCGATCTCCTTATCCTGCAAGACCTGAATCAGCCTCCCCCGATCACTGAGATTCCCTTCGATTAGCTTTCCAGGCGGAACGCATTCGGGATGCCCGAGGGAAAGATTGTCATAGACCCAAACGTCGTGCCCCTCCGATTCCAGAAGCTTGACCGTATGGGAGCCGACATATCCTGCCCCGCCAACCACTAGTACCTTCATCCGGCAAACTCCTATCGATCCGAGAATTAACGATTATCTAAGTCGCCAACTGACGAACTTTGCGAGATAATCCTAGTGTGTACTTTGCGATATCGCGAGTGAGAATCCGTTATGGCTGTCAGCAAACTGAAGAAACTTAAGGAGTCCTCGCGGGACGCCGCCACTCCCTCCGAAACGATGGGGGGATGGATCGATCGCTACACGGTTTACCTCCGGAGCGAATGCCATCTAGCGGACAACACCGTTCAAGCCTACGAGCGGGATCTGCTCCACATGAAGGATTGGCTTCGTGGCCGCTCTCCCACCAGCATTAAAATTCAGGATTTGACCGATTTCGCTGCCTATTTGAAGGGGCTAGGACTCGCGGCAACGACCATTTCCCGCCATATCGTGGCGGTCCGGATGTTTTACAAGTTCTTACAATTGGAGTCAGCGATCCAGGAGAACCCTGCGGAGCTTCTCCTGACCCCCAAAGTCTGGAGCCGAGTTCCGAAGGTTTTGACGATCGGCCAAGTCGATCGGTTCATGGCTGCCGCGCGACCTTCCGACACTCATTACTTTCGGGATCGCGCCATCCTCGAATTGATGTATGCGACCGGATGCCGCGTTTCGGAGATCTCCAATCTCCTCCTCGCCAACGTTCATTTGGAGGAAGGCTACTGCTTGGCCGAAGGGAAAGGGAGCAAGCAGCGAATGGTTCCCCTGGGGGAGGGGGCTATTGAAGCAATTCGAGAGTATTTGAAATTTTATCGCCATCGACTCCTCGGGAGTCGCGACCCTTCGGCTTTTCCGTGGCTTCTACTTTCACGAACTGGTCAGCGTCTTCGTCGGGAAGCGATTTGGGAGCTGATCAAGCGATGCGCTTTGCGGGCCGAGGTCGATCCCGAAATGAGCCCTCACACGCTACGTCATTCCTTTGCAACGCACCTTTTAGCAGGAGGGGCGGATCTTCGGCTCATCCAAGAGATGCTCGGACACGCCAATATCCAAACCACGCAGATTTATACCCAGGTGGACAACGGAAAGCTGAAGAAGATCCACCAGCAATTCCACCCAAGGAGTTAGGGCGCCAGCGTGTCGCCTCCGGCCTAACCTGACGCATCGGCAGAATATAAAGCATTTGGGTGTTTGGCCGAACGCGTAAGCGAGGTCCAAAATCACAACCCGTGGCGTAAGCGAGGGACAGCGTCGCGAGTGCACGTAGCCCT
>CAYMXM010000056.1:0-15923 GCA_964394065.1 uncultured Pirellula sp.
CCGGACGGTGGGATGTTATGAGAGGACGAGCTAGGACGCCAAAGCGGTGTCCGACCGGGGCTCGTCCCCGGTCGGACAAGAAACATTCAATTTCCCAGAGAAAAATGCGTCACAACGTTACCCAGTAGGGGCGGAACAAAAGAAACGCAGGTTTGTTTCGCCCCTACCGGGGCTACCTTTCCTTGACCTACGGTCAAGGCTAAGGGCGAAGCCCTTTTCTTCCTCAAGTCTCAAGCCTCACCCCTCAAGCCTGCCCCAGTGTGTTGCGTGGTCGCTTTGGAATCGAAGGTGATTGCAATCGAAACGAGGATTGGCGATATCTCGATCTAAGATGGAGAGAGCGACCACTTCACACACCCTACGCCTCTTCAACGATCTCCTTCAGATCGATGAGGTGCATTTGTCTTCCGGCTCCAGTGTGGGGGGAATCGATGCAGAGCCAGCGGCCGTCGGGGCTGTGGCGGGGATGGGTGTCGCATCGCCATTCGCCGGTGTACTCGGCCGGGGAATGGAATTTACCCAGCGAAACTCGATTCCCCGTGGCGACGTGGTAGAGGTAGACCTCTTGCAAACGCTCTGGAGGTTGAGGGTAGGTATCGTTGACGATCCATTGGTTTCCTGGCAGATAGGTACAGTGCCCGTCTCGTTGCATCACGTCCGCTCCGATTGGTTCTATCTTTCCATCGGGGCGATCTTCGATCAAATAGAACGCGTTTCCTGCGGAGGAGTGAGTCGTCCAAGCCAAGATATGGTCCGGGTCGCGCCAGATGAAGTGCGATACCATCCCGGCGCCGGGATTAAGCTCCCGCAAATCGCTTCCATCCAAGCCTACGGTGAAGAGACGGGTTCCCCAGCGACCAGGAGTCGTTCGCCAACGGTGTAGAAAAATCGTTCGCTTTCCGTCCGGGGAGACCAGGAGGTGATTGAACCAATGTTTGCCACTTCCGAATCCGCCTGCATAGGGAATGTCGACGATGTCGGCGAGCGAAACCAACATCTTGACGTCTCCGGTTTCCAGATCGATTCGTTCGACTCCAACTTCTTTGGGGGTGGTTTGGTCGGTCCAGGGGTCGGGGAGTCCCGCGTAGCCGTATCCTGGTCGATTCTCGTTGATCCGTCGGAAGTCGGTGGCGACTCCGTAACGACCGGTGGGGCTTAGAGAATAGATAGCCCTGGCGAGAGTCGTTTTCTTCCCGCTGAAGACATCTTGGACATGGGCGATATAGCCATCCTTCCCTCGATCGTTGTAGATCACTTGGGAGTTCGAGCCGGGAATCCATTGCAACATGCATCCTTGCTGCCATCCCCAGGACTGAGACTTACCGATCGGGATCCAGCGATCGTTGTCTTGTAGATCAACCATTCCGAGTTCGATCGCATCGTCGGCGGTGGGAGAGCGGTGTTCGAAATCGACCGCGTTACCAAGGCAGTAGCGGACTGTTGGATCGAACTGCAGCTTATCGTAGTAGGCGAACCAATGATGCTTGGGACCGCGGGTGATCGTTCGAACGGGTGGGAGTGAAGAGGCGATGGTTGTTCCTTGCGACCAGCGCGGGGAGATCGCGAGGGCGAGTGAAGCAGGGAGGGTGGTTTGGAGTAAGCGGCGCCGAGTTAGGTTCATGAGAGGAACTGCCTAGTCTGGAGGAAAGGTTTAGAGTCTGAAGACGCGGTTGAAAAGGAGAGGAGGCGAAGCGTCCTCCCATCACAACCCGTGGCGTTAGCGAGGGACTGCGTCGCGAGTGAACGTGGCCCTTGTCGGGAATATCTCGGGTGCCGGGCGGCATGTCCCTGAGGCGCGAAGGGCGTGCTATGAGATCTTGCATTGGAAGCATGGTTGCCAGTGCTGTCCCTCGCTAACGCGTCGGGTTGTGATGGTGGGACGCTTCGCGTCCCACCTCTTACTACCGATGCGTCAGCCCCTGCCTTTCTGTCCGAAGCGGGGCGAGGGGAGCAGATAATGAAATCACTCCGCATTCATTCGTAAGATTCGTATGAGTCGTGGTTTTTCCTCTTCCTAAAGTCTAAAGTCCAAAGCCTCACTTAAGCTGGAAACGTTTTTTAACGGAATGAATTCCGTTCTACGACTTTGCCCTGCGGGAGGCGACGACGCAGGCTAGGAATGCTAGCAATGTTCCGCTTCCGATCATCAGCGCGATTTTCATCTCGCGTCCACTCTGTTCGTAGGCTTGTTTGAGCAGAAAGTATTGTGGGGTTTGGATGGAGGAGAGTCCGGCGTAGGCGAGGGAGTTCCAAGTATCCCATGTGTCTGCGGGGGAGAGTCCCTCCAGGGAGTTCTCTAAATCGGTTAAAAAGTCCGCTTCGGTTTTCGACATATCCAGAGGGAGTTCGTAGCGTTGATAGGCGAGGTACCCCCCATGTCCCAAGCAGGCTACTGTGGCGATAAAAAAAATCCCGGCGAGAACCCGAAGGAGAACGCTCGGTTTTCGCGAGGAGGTAGAGGTGCCTTGCGTCGCAGAGGTTTCTTCTTGGGGGAGAGCGGTCAGGTGGCGAACGGTGGGGACGTCGACAGGTTTACCGCAACTTGGGCATGGGATACTCATCCCCGCTTGACTGAGGCTGACGGGAAGGATTGCCCCGCAATCGCATGGCAACAAGTATTTGCTCATCGTTTAACCACCTGCTGGTGTGAAGTTCCTGGAACAGATTACCGAGTCCGAAAACTGATTCTACTCTCCCCAAACCGATCAGTTCATCCCAATGGAACAGAGTCTCAGATAGTTTTCAGCAAGTTGCATCATTCCGCTAAAGTCTTGATCTGGTGACTGGACCGAGGCTTGCGGGTAGCTAGAATATCATGGCTTACCTCCCAATTACCCGCCTCAGCCTGAATCGTTCGCGTCAACTAAAGCCCAACCACTCGCATGAACCCCGGTTGGAACCTAGACAGAGAACACGACCGTCGATCAGCGCGTTAGGTTTGGTTCCAGGGTAAAGGGAAGGTTTGCGAGTTGAGGAAAGCAATCGGTCGTGTTCCAAGGCGTAGTGGTTTGTACGAAAGTTGAGTGCATTCCCCTCGTTGATTCCAGCAACCCCATAAATAAAAACGTACGATCCCTATTGTTACGATAGAGTGGACCGGTCGGTCTGTTCTCGATCCAGGGCGTATCGCGAAGAGCTTCGGGGGCATGGTGAGAACTGCGATTGTCCAATACAGCTTTGAAAGAAGCGTGGCACGGATCGCCGAATTTTTTCGTTATTCGTAATTACTTACCAATTATATTCGGATAGAGATCGCGTTCAGATCGCGTGCTACACTTGGGTCGCCTGATGGCAGAGCAGATTCGTGTTGCGTGTTTGGTTCTCGGACCATGCTGAATTCGAGCCTTCCGACCCTCCCATTCATTCGTGGTTTCAGGAGCTATAACCTTGTTCGACGGCCTGTTGGATTTCGACGATGATTTGCCTCGCAGCGCTGACGACTTGGATGGTCTTCGCAAGCTGTCGCTTGAGGAGGAAGGTGATGATCTAGGGGATACGGTAGTCGATGTAGCCGTACCCGAGGACCAGGTTCAACTGGAGAGCGATGATGATTTGCTCTCCGGGATGGACGAAATCGAGACTTGGTCGGACGACCCAGTTCGGATGTATCTGACGCAGATGGGGGAAATCCCATTGTTGACCCGTCAAGAAGAGATCCGTCTGGCGAAGAAAATCGAGGTCACGCGACGTCGATTCCGCACGAAGCTCCTCGAATGCGACTACGTGGTCCAATACGCCTTCAAAATTCTCAAGCGCGTTCACACTGGCGAACTCCCATTCGATCGCACGGTTCAGGTATCGGTAACAGATCGCCTGGAGAAAGAACAGATTCTGGGGCGACTCCCCCACAATCTCAAGACTCTCGACGTTTTGCTCAAGCGAAATCGTCGCGACTATCGGAATGCCCTCAGCAAAAACCTTCCCGAGAGCAAACGAGCGGAGGCTTGGCAGTCCCTTGCCCGTCGACGCCGTAAATCGGTTCGTCTCATCGAAGAACTGGGGCTTCGTACCCAGCGCATCGAAGCGATGATCAATGTTCTCGAACGGTTGAGCCAACGGGTCGATGAGATCTTGCATGATTTAGCAACTCTCAAGTCCCACCAAGTTGCACCTTCCCAGGTCGCGCAGCTCAAGAAAGAGTTTCGTCAGATCTTGGTCGCAACCCAAGAGACCCCATCCTCTCTCCGAAACCGTGTCGCTACGGTGAAGAAGGTCTTCACCGAGTACCAACGGGCGAAGAAGCAGTTGAGCGAAGGAAACTTGCGATTGGTCGTTTCCATCGCCAAGAAGTATCGAAATCGCGGACTGAGCTTCCTGGATCTCATCCAGGAGGGGAATGCGGGGTTGATGCGAGCGGTGGACAAGTTCGAGTATCGCCGAGGGTTCAAGTTCTGTACGTACGCCACTTGGTGGATTCGTCAGGCGATCACCCGCGCCGTTGCCGATCAGAGCCGCACGATTCGAATCCCCGTTCACATGGTGGAAACGATGTCGCGCGTTCGGAATGTTTCTCGACAACTCCTTCAAGAACTCGGCCGCGAGCCAACCCTTGAGGAAACCGCTCGACGGGCAGAGACGACGATCGAAGAAGCGCGGCGCGTCCTAGCGATGAGCCGCTATCCGATCTCCCTCGATCGACCGGTCGGGAACAGCGAAGACAGCCAGTTCGGAGACCTCCTCCCAGATGGTACGGCCGAGAGCCCAGCCATCGGCGCAGGACAAGAGATGCTGCGGTTGCGAATCCATTCGGTCCTTAAGACCTTGAGTTATCGCGAACGAGAAATCATCAAACTCCGTTACGGACTCGGGGATGGATACAGCTATACCTTGGAAGAGGTCGGCCATATCTTCAAAGTGACCCGAGAACGAATTCGTCAGATCGAAGCCAAAGCGGTTCGCAAGCTCCAGCAACCAAGCCGCTCGCAAGAATTGGTCGGCTTCCTCGATTAAGGACGAATCGCAGCAACGATTATTCCCTAAAACCTCAGTTCCCCCCTCCCGGAACTGAGGTTTTTTTATGGGTAGTTTGGCCGACGCGTAAGCGAGGCCCGAAAATCACAACCCGTGGCGTAAGCGAGGGATAGCGCTGGCAACCAGGCATCCAATTGCAAGATATCACAGCAGGCCCTTTGTGCCTCAGGGACGTGCCACCCGATGCTTGAGACATTCCCGACAAGGTCTACGTGCACTCGCGACGCTGTCCCTCGCTTGCGCCACGGGTTGTGATGGGGGGACGCTTCGCGTCCCCCCCCCCTTAACTTCGTGCGCCAGGCCAAGCCGGGGGTAAGGATCGGTACAATAGTAGTCACCTCCTACTCATCAACCATCTCTGCATGAATCATTGTCAACATGTTTAAACTAGCTTTGGCGTTCGTTGCTTGTCTCGGATCTCTTGTTCTTGGGTTTGCCGTCGGAATGAGATATGAAGCGGTAGCGAGCGAGACCCGCCAAAGTTGCATGTCGTGTGATATGTCGCAGCTTCGCCTCGCTCTACATAACTACCACGCAACGCACGGCCATTTCCCACCAACCATCTACAGAGCGACTCCCGAATCCCCTCCTCACAGTTGGCGAGTCCTTTTGCTTCCCTATTTCGACTTCGATCAGAAAGAGGTGTTCGAAAGGTACGACCTTGCACAAGCATGGGATAGTCCCCACAACCAGAAGGTGTTGCAAAGCATCGAAACGAAAACGATCTACTCATTACGAAGGTTCCCGGCCAGCACAGCCACCGCATTCCTAGCTGCGGATGTCAAGGAAGGCTGGGATCGCAAAACCCCATTGCGAACAGTCGTCGTCGAAAAGGATGGTGATACATTCATCCTCGTAGAAGACCTGAAGTCCTCGATCCCCTGGATGAAACCAGAGGATTGACGCTTCATTCTTCTTCTTTTCCGTGTATTCCGTGTCTTCCGTGGTTCCCCCCACTATTTACTAGACAGCCGACTCTCTGCATACGACAATCGCAGAACCGAACAAGGTCTATTTCGGCTTCAACGCCATCCTCTTTCTCTTCGAGTTTTCTACCTACGATGTCTGATCCTACGATGCCGACCGATGAGCAACTGCAAGAGCGTTTGAATCAGTTCCGGACCGATTTCTACCGCTTGCGCGATGAAATATCCAAGGTCGTCGTCGGGCAGTCCGAGATCCTGGACGACATGTTGATCGCGCTCGTCGCCGGTGGACACGTTCTCTTAGAAGGGGTGCCCGGGCTGGGTAAAACGCTCACGGTTCGCACCCTCGCCGAAGCGCTCCATTTGCACTTCCATCGAATCCAGTTCACCCCCGACCTGATGCCCGCCGATTTGATCGGGACCAATGTCATCGTCGAAGGGGACGATGGACGGAAGTTCTTTGAATTCCAAAAAGGTCCTCTCTTCGCCAACGTCCTTCTCGCGGACGAAATCAACCGCGCAACTCCTAAAACTCAATCGGCACTTCTTGAGGCGATGCAAGAACACTCGGTGACCGTCGGTGGCATCACCCATCGATTGAGCGAACCCTTCTTCGTCATGGCGACGCAGAACCCACTGGAAATGGAGGGAACCTATCCTCTTCCAGAAGCCCAATTGGATCGCTTCTTCTGCAAACTCCTCGTGAAGTATCCGAAGGTGAACGAATTGGAAACGATCCTGGATCGAACCACCGAATCGATCAAACCCTCGGTGGAACCGATTATGCAAGGAGACGCCATCCTCGAGATGTCAGCTCTAGCTCGGAGGATCCCGATCGATCCACAGATTCGCCGCTACGGCATCGCGTTGATTATCGCAACGCACCCCGAACATGAACTCTCCGTCGCGGCAACGAAGCGATACGTTCGATTCGGGGCGAGCCCCCGCGGATTGCAATCTCTCATCCTCGGCGCCAAGATCCGTGCGATCCTCGATGGCCGCTATCACGTCTCTCGAGAAGACCTACGCGAGATGGCTTACCCCGTATTGCGTCACCGATTGATTTTGAACTTCGAGGGGCAAGCCGAAGGGATCAGCACCGATCAGATCATTGAGAAGATTATCCATGAGGTACCCGAAGGGGCCCTCGCGACGATCGCCTAATTCCGAGCACACCTCTTCTGCCCAAAGCCTCATCCCTGCGTGAGACCACCGAGCCGATGCTGTTTCCTCCTGATTTCCTCACCAAGCTCGAATACCTTTCGATTATGTCGAAACGGGTCTTTCGTGGCTCGCTATTGGCGCAGCGCCGAACGATGCAGCATGGCTCGGGGATCGAGTTTTCAGATCATCGCGAATACACGCCTGGAGATGATTTGCGGTATCTCGACTGGAACGTCTATGCCCGCCATGGCGATCTCCTTTTGAAACGCTTTCAAGAAGAACAAGATCTACACGTTTATATTCTTCTCGATTGTTCCCAGAGCATGCTCTTCGGAACCCCATCCAAATTCGACCTTGCTCGTCAACTGGCAGCAGCCCTCGCCTACATCGCGCTAGCAGACCTCGATCGGGTCGCGGTCCTTCCCTTTTCGGACGGCATCGTCGACGAACTTCCCATGACCCGAGGCAAAGCGAGGATTCTCCCCATCATGAAATTTTTGGGAGATCTTTCGACGGTCCAAACGAACACACACTTGCACCGAAGTGTTCAAGGCTTAACACATCGAAGTGGGCGTGCAGGAATGGCGATTGTCATCAGCGACTTGTTCGACTCTCACGGATTTAATAATGGACTGGATCTCCTTCGCTACCGGAAGTTCGATGCGCATGTCATTCAGCTTCACGATCCCAAAGAGGCGGATCCCAATTTGCTCGGGGATATCGAGATGATCGATATGGAGACGAGTGCGCAGCGGAAGGTTACCGTCACGGAAAGAAACTTGAAGCGATACAAAGAACTCTTCGCGCAACACCAATCGGGGGTGCGAGATTACTGTCGCAACTACGGACTCGGTTGCACGCAATCCCCTGCGACAGTTCCGTTTGATGAACTGATCATCCGCATGATGCGAGCCTCTTCCCTTGCTGAGATGGGAGGTTGAGTTCCTTGACGGAACGATCGATTCTATGATTCCAACCTTCGCCGCTCCTATCGCTTTCTGGCTTGCACTTTTCGCCCTCCCCATCATCGGATTCTATATCCTCAAGGTCCGATTGCGTCGTATCCCCGTGTCGACCAGCATGTTCTGGGACCAGATCTACGACGAGAAAAAGCCACGCTCGATTTGGCAACAGCTACGCCATCTCCTATCCCTCCTGGTACAGCTTCTGATTCTTGCCCTGTTGGTGGCGGCGATCGCAGACCCTTTCTTGCCTTGGCAAAAGCAGCAAGCTCGACGCATTTGCTTGATACTCGATAACTCGGCCAGCATGAGTGTCGAGAAGAATGGAAAAAGCCGACTCGATCTCGCCAAAGAAAAATGCTTGAGCTTCTTGGAGGGGATTCGCGAGATGGACGAGGTGGCTATCGTCGTTGTGAACAGTGCACCTCGTGTCGCCGTCGGGATGACCGGTCACATTCCGACCTTGAAGCAAGCGATTCAGCAGATTCCGCAAACCGATTCTGGTACCTCCCTGCCATCGGCGATCCTGTTGGGAGAACGACTTGTAGGGAACCATCCCCACGGAGAAGTCCTCCTCTACAGCGATACTTCACCGGATGCTCGTACAACAGCTTCGCAGGATGCACCTGTTCCGTCTCCTGTCGAATCCCCAGTCGAATTCCCAGTCGAGTCAACTGCAGCACCCAACGATGGGAAGCCTGTCGAACCTAACGAGCCCGCGACGAAAGCAAACGTCGTCCAAGTCGTTTGGGAACGGATTGGAGAGGAGACTCGCAATGTCGGGATCACTCAGTTTCAAGTCCGCCGTAGCTTGGTCGACGCCATCGGTTATGAGATTCTCACCACCGTCCTCAATGCGACGGAGCATCCGATCGAAGCGAGGTTAGAGCTTTCTCTCGAGGGTCTTCCCATCGACATTCTTCCTGTCCGAATTCCCGCAGGAGAGAAGTGGTCCAAAGCGGTTGAGAAAACCTCGCTGGAGGGAGGCATGGTCAGCGCTCAGTTGACCAATATCTCCATCCGAGAAGAGGGAAGTAAAGAAGGCCCCTCTTCTAAAGGGGATGGGATGCTCAATGGTTTAAAAGCGGACGATCAAGCATTCGCTCTGCTTCCTGGTAGGAAAGAACAGAACGTCTTGATCGTGACTCCTGGAAATTTGTTCTTGCGTCGAGCCTTCGAAGCGAACCCGTTAGTGCAAGTGACCGTTGTCAATGAAATCCCCACAGAGTGGCCGAGCGACTCGTTGATCGTCCTTCATAAATGGGTTCCCAAGGAGCTTCCAGCGCGCGATCTTTTCATCATCGATCCGATGGAGGAGGGGGGGCTCTGGAAATTGGAAGGGGCCATCGCAGATCCGATCGTCACCGATCAAGCGGAGGACTCTCCTTTGATGCGACACATCCGGATGGATAACGTCGTTGTCCCCGAAGCGAAGAAGGTTGTATTTCAAGGCCCCGTGCAATCGTTAGCCAGTACTGTTTCCAACGATTCGATCTATGCCGAGTTGAAGCGAGATTCCGGGCGTTGTTTATTCCTCAACGTTAGCTTGGAGGAAAGCGACCTCGCGTTTCGTACTGCATTTCCGATCATGGTAACCAACGCCCTTCATTGGTTCGCTCGCCAAGAGGACCGATTTGCTCCAGCTCTTGCTACGGGGAGCATCGCAAATGTTACTCTCAACTCCGACAGTATTCCCAAGGGGACCGTATTCGAATTGCAATCTCCTGACGGTGTCAGCGTTCCTGTAGCTCCGACGGTCAAGGCTCCGCAGCCCGGTAGTTCCACACCTTCCGGCGAGTCCGCATCCTCCGACACTCCCTCGCAACCCAGCGACGAGGAGTCCGAGCTCCGCTTCAGTGTGGGCCCCCTTTCAAGCGTTGGCGTTTGGAAGCTCGTCGCGAAACCTTCCGAGGGGAACCAAGCGGATGAGGACTCGACGGTGATCCTTCACGAAACAGCGGTGAACTTGGCCAACGCACAAGAGTCGGATGTTCGCTCTCATTTCGTAGAGGAGAATGGAATGTCTTCTTCACGTGGCCCGGGCGTCTCGCCCGGAGTTGCAGGGGCTTCTATCGGTTGGTTCACGCGTCCTTTTTGGTTCTATCTCGCTCTCCTAGTCTGTTTCGCAAGTGTGCTGGAATGGATTATGTACCAACGTCGCATACTTTCCTAAGCCTATGTTCCCATTAGAAATGACCCGCCCCGGCTTATTGTTTCTGCTGCTTCCCGCGGCAGCAGCACTGGGCTGGTATTTCTATAGGAGTTTGAGCGATTTCCCTCTGCGTCAACGGATCGTCTCGCTCGTCATCCGTTCCCTATTAGTCCTTTGCATCGTGCTCGCCCTGACGGGGATTGCATGGCTTCGGCCGACCAACCGCCTCTTCGTTCTCTTTGCGATCGACCAAAGCGCGAGTGTCAACGAAGAGGGGAAAGAAGCGGCTCGTACCTTCATCGAAGATTCTCTCAAGGAGGTCGGCGGCAACCGTGCGGCCTGGTTGTCTTTCGGAGAGACTGCAGGCCCCGTGCAATGGGAACTCGACTGGGAGCGCCTCAACACCCTTTCTGGAACCAACGGCTCTGTGGGAGCCAAAACCAACGCGAATGGAACCAACATTGCCGAGGCGCTTGAGGCGGCAGCCGGATCGATTCCACCTGGCTATGTTCCCCGGATCGTTCTCTTAAGCGATGGGAACGAAACGGTAGGGGATGGTCGAAGCGCTGCGATGCGTGGTCAGGTTCCGATCTATAGCATCCCACTTCCATCGAGAAAAGAACCGGAGGTTCAAGTCGCTGCGGTGACCGTCCCGGCCGAAGTTCAGGAGGGTGAGCCTTTCTTCGTCGATGTCGTCATTCAATCGAACCATGAAGACGAGGGGTTGATCGAAATATTTCGCGGTGACCACAAGGTCGTCAGCGAGCGGAAGCCACTCAAGGAAGGGGAGAATCTGTTTCGGTTTCAACAATCGATGGACCGAGACCGTCTTGCCGCTTACACCGTTCGAATCTCGGGGCTTCGAGAAGATACGTTGCTCGACAACAACAGCGAGTCGGGACTCGTCTTTGCTTCGGGGAAACCGCGTGTTCTGATCATCGAAAGCGACCCGAACTTGATTCGCGAATTGGCTTATGCGTTGGAGGATGAGGGAATCCAAGCGGACGTTCGGCCACCGCAAGGAATGCCGGACACGTTGGCCGATCTTCAGAATTACGAATGCCTCCTCCTATCGAACGTCCCCGCGACGTCGTTGACCACGCAGCAGATGCAGGTCGCGAGAACGTATGTTCAAGACCTGGGGGGAGGTTTCATCATGCTCGGTGGTGAACAGTCCTTTGGTTTGGGTGGGTATTACAAGAGTGCCTTGGAGGATATTCTACCCGTTCGTAGCGACTTCGAGAAAGAGAAAGAGAAGCCATCTCTCGGGATCGTCCTAACGATCGATAAGTCGGGATCGATGAGTGGAGACAACATCGAGATGGCCAAATCCGCAGCCCGGGCCGCTGTTGATCTTTTGGGGCGGCGAGATCAGGTCGCGGTCATCGCCTTTGACGGTGATACCTACGTGATCAGCGACATGCAGCCAGCGACCAACGCATCGCGGATCCATAGCGAGATCGCGCAGATCGAGGCGGGTGGTGGGACTACGATGTATCCTGCGATGGAAAAGTCTTACGAGCTTCTCAATGCGACCTCTGCCAAGCTCAAGCACCTCATCCTTCTCACCGACGGAGTATCGACACCAGGAGACTTCGAGGGGCTCGCGCAGCAGATGGCTTCTGCGAAGATCACCGTATCTACCGTTGCGATGGGAGAGGGATCGGACAGCCAAACACTCGAGAACATTGCGAAGGTTGGTCGGGGAAGGTTTTACATGACCGCAGATCCCTCGCAGATCCCACAGATCTTTGCGAAGGAGACGATCACGGCGAGTAAATCGGCGATAGACGAACAACCTTTTGTCCCCCAGACGATCCGAGCGACCCATGCGTTGGCCGACATCGACATGGACGTTGCACCTTTCCTGCTCGGATACGTCCGAACGCGTCCCAAACCGACGAGCGAAGTCATACTAGCGACCGAGAAGGGAGATCCCCTTTTAGCTTGGTGGAGATACGGTCTCGGGATGACGACCGCTTTTACGTCGGATGCAAAGGCACGCTGGGCTGCGGAGTGGATGACTTGGCCTGGGTACGGGAAGTTCTGGACGCAGGTTGTCCGGCAGACGATGCGTAAGAATGAGACGAAGGGGATTCAAGTTGCGTTGAATCGATCGCAAAACCTTGCCACACTCGATGTCGACACCGTGAGTGAGATCGGACAATTCCTCAACGATGCGACCGTGGAGGTTACGGTAATCCAGCCTGGATTGAAGCAATCGACCTCTACGCTGAATCAAACGGCACCTGGGAAGTACGAAGGAAGTTTTCCAACCGACCGCCCAGGGGCGTATCATGCCGAGATCACCGTGAAGCAGAACGACGAGGTCGTCTATCGTCAGTCGCGAGGGTTAATGGTCGGCTACAGCGATGAATTGCGCATCAGGCCGACGGATGAAACCTATTTGCAGGGGATCGCGAGCAACTCGCAGGGGCGATTCAATGCGACGGCGCAACA
The DNA here is from genome assembly GCA_964394065.1 of uncultured Pirellula sp. Taxonomy (GTDB): domain Bacteria; phylum Planctomycetota; class Planctomycetia; order Pirellulales; family Pirellulaceae; genus JBKCUI01. The sequence continues at coordinate 12,636 of CAYMXM010000056.1, forward strand.
AATTTTTGAGCCGGATGCAAGACTAGCGACCCATCCTTTCCCGCTATGGCCCTGGCTCCTATTCTTCGCGTCCCTTCTATTGGTAATCGATGTCGCTTTGCGAAGAATCGTATTCGATCGAGTTTTTAACCACGGATAACACGGATGCCACGGATTTTCGTAGGGTGTGTGAAGTGGTCGCGCTTGCCATTCCAATCTACGGATAACATCCGGAACCTCGTTCCATCGCAACCATTCCCGCGTCTTAGGCGACTACGTAACACACCGGAGAAGTGGTAACCACGAATCGAACGAATCAGGGGCCAAGTGTCAGCGCCACATGCTCAGTACATAAAGCGATGCCTCGGCTCGAGGACTCGATCTTACCGCGAGTGTAGTTCTTCCCCCAATTTTTTGAGAGCATCCACAGAGGCGTTGGATGGTCCCTCTATAAAACCGGGTTGAACCGTCACCCCTGGAAGCAACCGTTGTAGTTTTTCGATGGGTAAGGTCCACTGGCCATGGTACTCAACATAGAGAGTACGCAGGCTTGGCAGCCCCCTCAAGCCGGCAAGACCAGCTTCCGTAACACATTTTTCTGGGTTTTCTGCATATTCTGCATGTAGTACAAGGGTCTGCAAGTGAGGTAACTCCTTGAGTTGTGCGATGGAGGCGTCATTCACGTTCTCAAAACTGCTGAGAATAAGCGTGTGCAATCTCGGCAACGCAGACAAGTGCTGCAAACCATCGGAGAAAAACGATTGGCTTAGGTCGAGCACCTCCAGGTTCTCCAATCGGCTTAGAGGATGTAGGTCGGGCCCTTGAAGAAAATGCTGTTCCTTGTCAGGTGTCTCAACGATTTGAACTCCGCTAAGAGACAACTGCTTGAGGCTCTGGCACCGACCAATGATTTCGAGATCACTTTGGGTTAGAAACAGATGGCTGATGTCCAAGCCTTCCAAGTTTCGAAACTCTTCAAGAAATTTGTAACGCGATGAGTTGACATCTACATTCGGATTAGGCGGAGAGTCGTTTTTCATAAACTCAGGCATATGATGTAAGTCGATGAATCGTACTTTCGTTTGATCCCCCTTCTCGCGAATCGCCTGCAACTTCTCGTAATTCGTTATTGCAGATTGGGGAAGCATCACTCGAGGCGAGATCGACCAGATGATCGCCTGTGCTTCACGAGGAGGTTTATCGAACTCGGGCAATTTGGGAAGTGCGGACTCGGCAACTGTTCCGACCGATAGATCCGCGTAGACCACCTGAAATTGAGTATCACCTTTAGGAGAGAACCATAGAATCGGTCGCTTGGGTGCGTTCATCTTCACTCCAGCACCAAAGTAGCGGAGCTTGTTTTTGGGTTGTAGTGAGAACAGAAAAGGTGTCACACGCCCGATGGATGCACCAAATTCCATTACGGCTTTCATCGCCGCTTGTTTCTCGGTATCAGTTCCCGTCTCCAATAGCTCTTCTTGCGCGTCGGCAAAACGCTTCATGATCGCCAAGCAGCTCCCCGGAGTGTCATCTAATGTGGAAAGCGAATCAGGGAATACCGAATCATTGTGTTGGGCACACAAGCGTAAAGCTGTGATCAAGTCTTCCAAGGATGGCTCGGAAGTGTCTCGATCTGGAGGTAAATGTGGCATCTCGATGACTGCATAACCAGAAGGAATGTCGACTCGCATCAACGATGGATCTACTTCAACGTCATACTCGAAAAAGGATATCACTCTCCACATACGCACGGCTTGGTTGCCTGAATCGGCCATATGGGGGGGGATAACCAGACAGATCCGGACCTCAATGGGCAGGCTTGTTGCGGGATCAATCCATGCTTCCACTATTTCGCCGTTAATACTAGACCGAAACCCTGGCGCTCGAATTCCTCCAATATGTCTCGTTTCCAAGACTTCAACACCAGCAGGTTGTACCTCCCCGGTTCGGAAATGCTTCTGTAGTGTTTCGAGCAACAAAACCGGGTGAAAAGATGTTGCTATGTTGTTAACTAAGTCTCCTTGCATCGATAATGCGGTTTTGGTCGCCGGATGGATTCTAATCCCTTTCGCTACTTCGGTGTCAATAACCAACACTGAGCCATCAGAACTCTCGATCCGATACTGCGAAGGGACGAGATGCACGATTCTGTCACCTTCACCCGTAACAAGATTTGTTAAGCGTACTTCATCAACCCATTCGACTCGATAAACAACACTCCGCAGGTTTTTCAAGCGTTCGGCAACTGCGCCGTACACCACGTTGGTTCCTCCAGTCAAGCCAAACCAACCCACAATCCCCGCGACGATAACGAAGGACACTGCCAGTGCGTATCTGATAAACTTTGGCATAGCAGAATATGCCCCATTTGTGGGAGCGACAGGAGGTGGCACTAGTTCGTTCGGTATCGCAGAGCCATGGGGCAGTTGCCGAAGAACAATGGAATCCAACTCGTCAGGACGCTCATTCGCTTGTGGAGTGTCGAGTAATTCTCTGACTGCCTGTGCTAGCAGACCGCTTAACATATCGTCGTGTTCATTGGTCATTACGATCTTTCCTATTGATTAGGCGTTGCGATTTCCCTTGCAATCGATGGCGTTTCGAGTCTTCTCTTCGAAAAGTTGCTGCAACTGCGTTCGAGCGCGAGCGAGCATCACACCGACGGCATTGCGATTTGAGTTAGTTCGCTCGGCGATCTCGTCGTAGCTTAAATGCTCGACAAATCGCATAACAAAAACTTCGGCCTGTCTTGGTGGCAGCAACGCAATACAGCGACGCAAACGATCAGCAAGTTCCGTTGCAATAGGGCCTCTGTCAGGAGAAGTTAATTGGCCTGCGAAATCTTCCAAGTTTGCTGCCGCATCGATTCTCGCTGCAGTTCGATAGCGTCTCCTTAGGGTGTCGATTCCTCGTGCTCTGGCAATTCGCTTGAGTAGTTTGTCCCAGTCGTGAACCGTTTCCTTGCTGGCATACTGAAAGGCCTCAAGGAATACCGTTTGGTAACAGTCTCTTGCGTCAGCATCGTGTCCCAACATACACATGAGGGTTCGCCACACGGCAGGACCATGTGCGGACAGAATTTGTGGCCAATCGTGTTCCATGAAAACTATTTTCTCTCGTGCCCAGCGAAGCTTCGACACCCCACTAGTCGCTGGTACTCAGGTGCATATTACGCGTTTAGAGAAGAATTCCTCTTAAAAACCCCAAAACGGAAGCTCAGAGCATAAATTCGCTCCAGTCATGTTTGCACTCCACCTAATCGATCCTCTATACTTGACTCCATCACACGTCTGAACTTCCTTTCTGGTC
>CAYMXM010000057.1:0-15720 GCA_964394065.1 uncultured Pirellula sp.
GGTTGTGATTTTCGGGCCTCGCTTACGCGTCGGCCAAACTACACAAACACTTTATCTTTGCACCGATGCGCCAGGTCACCCCAGAGGGGAGGGGTACGTTGGTAGAATTTTATCTGCCGCTTGCCTTACTTACTTAGCCGTAGGCTCTTCGGGGGTCGAGTTGTTAGGTTCCTCGTAGTCGCGCACGATCAGGAGCATGTGCGTGACGGGGTTCAAGTCGATCTTCGGGACCAATTTGCTCGACGCAAATTCGGATCGACGCTTCTCGGACAGCGGTGGGAAACGAGTCTCTCCTCTTCCGAAGGTTGAAGCGAGTCCCTCCGCGGTTTTCACTCCTAGCTTGGCCGCAACCGTCGGCGCTTCCCCAACACCGATCTCTTCCAGTTGCTCCACGAGCTTCTGAGCAGAGTCGTCCATGACGATGTTGAAGCTGAACTCGGGGAAGTCTTTGTACTGGTGGCATATATCCTCGATCGCCCCCGCTAGATTCCTCGCATATCCTTTTAGAAAGTAAATGTTCGATCCGCGGTCGCTGATGGAATTCGCTAATCCGGTCGACAGGAGAAGTCCTAGTTCTTTTTCCGAAATGGCCAGATCATCGGCCGTGACGATATCGTGCTGTCCAAGGATCGTATGCAAGGCTCCGTTTTCGGCTGCAACAGCATCCACCGAAACGTGAATCGCCATCAACATGAAAGGAGTCTCAGAAGGAATCTTTGTTTGTGCGTTGGCAACCGCTGAAGGAGCTGGAGCTTCTCGTTCCACCCCCGCTACAGCAGGAGCTGGCACGACAGGAACCGGCACATCAGGAACCGGTGCCGTGGGAAGAGGGAGACTCATGGAGGCTCCCCCTTGAGTGAGCAAGGTTGATTCTTCGACTTTGTTCGGGGAAATCGCCACAGCGCCGGCTTCAGGGCTCATCCCTTTCTCTAGCTCTTCGTTGCCTGGGAGCTCACCCTCCTTCGAAGCCTCCGCCAGATGGTTCAGCGCATCGAGTGCTGCTTCTGCACCAGTAACCTCGGCGTCTTTCGTTCCATCCCCTCCCGGTTGCACGTTCGTCGAGATGTCAAAAGGGGGAAGCAAAGCAACAGGAATTGGGTCTGGGCCCCTCGGAATAACGACTGCTAATATTGCAATGGTTGTTGCGGCGACAGCTGCTGCGACAGGAATCCAGACCCGTTGCCGATAGCTCGGCTCCAGTTTTGGCGCAGGAGGGGGAGTCCGCTCCATGACCGAAGGGATCCAGGAAGGGGAATCCAGCTCCATCTCCGAAGCTCTTTCGGAAGCCCCGTTCACGACTCGGGCTGCAAAATTCTTAGGTAATCTCCCGGTCGGGCGTCCACGGAGCAGGGAGGATCGGAGTGCCGCGAGCTCGTCCAGCTGCTGTTGCAAAGCCGGGTTCTCCTGCATCAACCGTTCCAATGCCGCAACTTCAGCGCTCGTTAGCATGCCATCGAGCATGCCACTTAGAAGTTCTTGATAGTCGGGAGGTTGAGAAGTCATGAGTCCACCAAAACAGATTGAGCCGTTCAACCACTCCGAGTCCCTCCCCGCCTAGAAAGTTCCCGATTGTGCAAAATAGAATACCATTCCTGGCAAAAAAAGTCTGATTTTCCTGAGTACCCGTGGTTTGGAATTCCCTTGTTTTGACAAGATTTTCAGGATGAGCAGGATTGGGGATCCTACCTCTCCGAAACCTCTTCGATCAATGCATTGAGATAACGGCTCCAGCCGGCTCGGTCGTGGGGGGTGACCTTCAGGAAATCACCATCTTTTTCAGCTGGAATGAGATCGAGTAAATCTCGAGTCAGTTCTAAAGTCCTACGGCATGCCTCTAGTTGGCCAATCTTTTTCTGGCAGAGGGCTATTTGTTTCATCGCTTCGATCGATTCCGGTTCCCCTTTGAAACGATTCGCCCCCTCGGTGTAGACCGCTAATGCGCTCTCATAGTCTTCGCTCTGATAAAAGAGATCCGCTTCCCCGAAGAAGCTGTTGCGAATCATATCCTTCGTCGACGAGTCGGAGCCAGTCGAACCGCTCGCGGAAAAAGATTCGGCGGATGGTAGTTCACTCTTTAACTTGCGATAGGCTTGTCGAGCTTCGGTTAGCAATTCTTTGAATTCGGACTCGCGAGCATCTTTCTCCGTTTGGGTCAAAGCCAAACCTTCTCGCAATTGGAGATGAGGCCAGAACGAAGCCATCTGAAATGTTCGAGCTTGTCGATACAGGATTGGGACGCGACGTGGATCGCGCGGATAGCGATGAAGAAACTCCTCGGTTCGCTCGGCGCTCTTCAGCAGCCATTCATATCCGGCTTCCACCTCGGGGAGTCGGGCTCGGATTTGGCTGGGGTTCTTTTCGATCTGATCCATCGCGACACGCATCTCTCGCTCCCCTCGCATGTAATAAATGTCCGAGAGCAAATAGAGAGAATCTCGCCAAATTGGACTCTCCGGTCTCACCGTTCCATTGATGCTGTCGAGGAGTAACAACTCGGCTTGGTTATATTCCTCGCGGGAGACCAAGATACGGGCCAATTCCAAGCGGGCATCATAGGCGAGTGGACTCTCCTCGTTGCTGGCGATCACTTGCTGGAGTGCGCGCGCTGCTTCTTCCTCTCGCTTCAAAGCAGCAAGATTCATCGCACGAACGAAATGCCCTTTGGGGCGGTTCTCGCGAGTTTCCAAACTTAAGTATCGCTCCAACAGCCGGTTGCTTTCAGCATAGGCATCGCAATCCCTGTAGTTGCTGATCGCTCGCCAAAGCCATTCGTTGTAGTCGGTAGATCGTCCCTGCAAACGGAGCAGTTCCTCGTACCTTTGCGCCGCCAATTGATGATAGCGTTTCTTCGCATCCGCATCTCCCGCGGAACTCGATAAGGACTTTGCCCAAAGCTCATAGAGGCGACTTTCCAGATGAACTCGGTCGACTTCTTCGCAGAAGGGAGGCAAGGAGGTTGCGTACGTTGCTGCATAGGGAAAACTTTTCTGGTCGATCAAATCTCCCCCCACCTTCACGAGACGATCTCGAAGCTCGTTCAAATCGAGCCAATCCGATGCGTACCAACGAAGGTCTCCGAGATTGCTTCGAACATGCCGAAGGGTCGCTACCACGTCTTCGATTCGACGCTCCTGCAGGTGCATCTCGATCTCGTCGCACCCAGCGGCCAGTGATTCAGGGGTATGTGGGTAGGCAAGCCGAAGGATGCTCAACGTGCTGATCGCTTCGGGAATGCGCCCGAGCGATTTCAGGATGCGACCGATTTCCAAACCTGCTTTTCGTCTTATCTCGTGAGAGACATCGGGTGCCTTGGTGGCTTCTGAGAAAAGGTCGAGCGCCTCGTGCTTCAACGCGAGCTTCTCCGTCGGGATCTTTTGTTCACTCAACGCGAGCGTCGCAACCCCTGCTAGGTAGAGTCCGTTGGAACGATAGGGGGAATCGGTCCCTATCCTTTCCAACATTTTGTTCGCTTGATCGAACTTACCCGCCGCGATCAAGGTCTGCATCTCTTTGATATCAGCCCGTTCTTCGTCATAGGGGGAGCTGGGGGGGAGCGTTCGCCAATGCTCGATCCTTTCCAAAGCGGACTCGATTTCCTTGGGTTTGTTGGCAAGATCGATATCGATCAATCGCTCGATCGCGTCGGATCTACCCGCAGGCCATCGTTCGGCCGAAACACTCAAGGGCTCTTGGGCCTCTTCCCAACGAAAAAGATCGTACAAAGCCATTCCGAGATGAAAGTTCCCAAGCCCCTCATACCCGTTCGGAAAGTGGAGTTCCTGGCTCTTGCGCAGGTGCTCAACGGCTTGCTCGGTCCGTTCAAACGCTTTCTGAAGTTGATCCGATCGAGACGCGATATCGCGGGCGTGTGCGCCGATGACAAAGTGCTTTTTCGAAAGATCGTCAGGTGACAGATCGGTCTCTTCGATTCCGTTTGCTATCCGCGCAGCTGCTTCTCCATCCCCCTTATGCAGCAACCGCATCGCAACTTCCAAACGCTCGGTTGGGGGGATCTCTTTCCACAGATAAAGAAGGGCGCCTAGCGTTGTAAAAGAGGCTAGTATCAACCCTCCGAGCAGACCCAGGTAAAGGGATTTCCCTTTACTCCCGAGATCCTTCACGCTCATGGAGCACCCGAGATGAGATGGGTAAGGCCTGCTAGGGGAGCTGTGAGAAAGAGTTCACGCCAGGTGGCATCGGCCAGAAACCGAACCGCGATGGTAAGGCCCCATGCCGAAAGGACGAGAGTCCCTAAGTTTTGGATCCAGCCCCCCGGTAGGCAGTCCCCAGGCATGCAACGCTGTGAAGTATTTCTCCCTGGGAGAGGGAGAGTCATGGTTCGAATGTCTCGCCCGAATCGGTACCGCACTCTCGGGCAAGACGCCCGAGCTACGATGAAGCCGCTCGCCGTCGATGGATTTTGACAATGCTTTACAGCGTTGCTTTCTCCCCCGCTGCGAGAGAAGGTCCCGAGACAAGGTATCGCGAGCTCCTTCGGTTTATTGGAAGCTCGTCCCTCGGAGTTCTTTGCGAGTCCTTTTCGCAAGTTTCGAAAAGCCATCGCTAGGGAGTCGAAAGAGGTTCGGGGGAACTGATGGACCGCAATCGCGACGAGACCCCAGAGGCTCCCGCCGACGATCAACGCAGCGATCAGCTTGCTCCAACCCACGGGTCGGACCACTGGAAACTGTTGCTGCGCCCCGGTAAACGACAGATACCCAGCCGAAGACTCTCGGGAAGCAGCAAGGGATTCCTCAAGGTTCTCAAGTTTCGACTCACATTCGCGACACTCCGAAGCGATCCCGGCCTGCAACGCAGCGATCGAGTCGATCTGTTCCCGGTTGACCATCTCGGAAGTGTTGGGAGCGCTAGCACCTTTTTTGAAGCCTATCAATCGAAACGGGCTGGAGGGAGAATCGTGGTTGGCAAACAAGGTTGGTACCGGGGACGCTTTGCTAAGAATGTCGTATCCGAGAGAGGCGAGCTTCTCACATTCCTGGACGCATCCATTCTGTAGATGTTGCATCGATTGAAGATTCCATCGGGTGAAGCGAATCTCCTTGGCGATCGATTTCGTCTCTTCAGATTCCTCGACTGGGCGAGTCGCGTTCTGCAGGAACGCCTCAAGGTGTTGCAGGTCAACATGGTGACGAGCCCGGACCCGCAGCTTGACCGTCCGCATATCGGAGTGAGTCAAGTCGGGAGTTTCCTCGGTGGAGAGACTGCAATGAAGAATTTGGTACGGAGTAGAGTGCCCACGACTAGCGGCCAGGGAACGAAGAGCATCGATGCGATGATGGGAGACGGCAAGTGTGCTTTGATGTTCAAACTCGACATCTTGCAGCATCAGCCCGTTCATGCCCCACGCTGCCACGGCGAGCGCCAACAGGAGCACGGGGCTGGAGGTCATAACCTCTTTGCATTGATGAATCTTTTCGACAAGCGATCGCATAGATGAAGCTTGAAATGCTAGCAACGGTAAACCTGGGAGGATAATTCCTTTCAGGTAGTTTCGGTCGATCGGGAGCAAAACCTGAAACCGTGGTTCGGAAAGAACAGAAGGAATATTCGTCGCAATCCTCAAAGTTTGCCTAAACGCCGCATTTGGGTATTGCCGATGAATTTAGACGAGCGGCAGATGAACAGCTACCGTCACAACCCGACGCGTTGAGCGAGGGACAGCGCTGGTAACTACGCATCCCATCCAAGTCTCTCAGCACGCCCTTCGTACCTCAGGGACGTGCCACCCGCCCAAGAACTGTCCTATATCCCTACAACAGACAAATCCATCTCAACATGAAGAAGCAAAATCACCAAATCGCGAGAAGGGGAATTCAGTCGATTGTGTTGGTGATCGGGCTGATGATGATCACTCCCGGTTGCTCGATCTGTTGTCAGCCTTATTTGGACGACTACGTAGCCTTTGGATCAAGAACACCCCGCTCCGATATGAAATACGGCCGCGTCGGCTCCCCTTTTAGCGATCCGAACGGAGTCGCTGGGTTCGTAGCAAACCAACCTGAAGAAGCCTACAACCACGAGGGAGGCGAGCTGGAGTACTACGATGAAGCTATCGTGGAGGAATCGGAAGGAATTGAATTGATGCCGGGGATGTAACAAGTCGGGGCATGATTAAGCAATTCGCCGCAGAACGGTGGCACATAGTAACAGTAGGGCGCAAGCCTGGACTGTCTGGCCGACGCGTAAGCGAGGCCCGAAAATCACAACCCGTGGCGTAAGCGAGGGACAGCGCTGCTAACCAGGCATCCCATCCAAGGTCTCATAGCACGCTCTTCGTGCCTCAAGGACGTTCCATCCGGAACCCGAGATATTCCCGGCGAGGGGCCACATGCACTCGCGACGCAGTCCCTCGCTTACGCCACGGGTTGTGATGGAGGGACGCTTCTCTTCCTCCAACTTACCTCCGATGCGTCAGGCAAGGCCGGGGGTGAGGGGTAAAGAATAATTAGGAATCTCAACCGTCGGGATCGTTGAGGAGTTCTTCCAAGCGAACTCTCAACTCTGGCCGGAACCGCTCGGGCCAACTCTCGTCGATCAGACCGATCGAAATCATATCCCTAATATGAACTCGGTCTTTGTCACGAAACGAAGTCAGCTTCATGGTCACGAGTCGTTCGAATGGGAGCGTTCGGGCCTCTTCCATCAGTTCGTACTGGTCGATTTCCGGAACCGGCTCAGGATATTCTTCGCGAACTTTCTTCCCGGCAAAGATCACTTGAACGGCGTCGCGAGCTTTCGCGTGCGGGCCGTCGAGAAACATCGTGATTCCGGCGGCCCGTCGGTAAATAAAGCCCTCCGCCTCCAAGGCTACGATCGCCGCCTCCAGGTCCGATTCGTTTAAGATAATGTCGACATCTCGAGTGTTTCGAACCACCGATTCGTCGACTTGAGAAACCCAATGCTGAACGGCGTTCCCGCCGATCACCGCATAAGGAATGTTGGCTCCATTCAAAGCGCGTGTGACGCGACGCAGACGGTCTTTAACAATTTCCACGGCTCGTCCAATCCTTTCCCAGAGGGCGTCTCCGGTGTATTTGATCTCAATCATCGCTTAGCTCTTCTGCAAAGCCTTTTAGGCGAGCGGCAGATATCAAACTACCACCGTGGCCCGGGCGTCTCGCCTGGAACAGTCTTTGCGACTCCGGGCGAGACGCCCGGGCCACGAGAGGAAATGGTAAAAACTTATCTGCCGATCGCCTTAAGGACCACCGATTTTCAGAAATCTCACGTTAGATACCAGTATAACCCGTTTTGCCTCCGCCGCTGCAATCGCAGGGTTCTTCCACTACGACTGATTTTTTTGCGGAAAAAAGGAGCGTTTCCTTAGCCCTCCATCCCCGGTTTTACCACGATTGGTTTGCAAAATTTTCTGAAGGGCTCAAAATGAATAAGAAACCTATTTGAGGAACGAAGAAGCGGTGAACGCCAAAGATCCAACTCCCAACCAACCCACTCCCTCCTCGCATCCCCACGCCGCCTCGGCTGCTCCGTCTGCTGAAGGGGAAACGAGACGTCGGCGTTCTTCCTCAAGGGATGCGGAAAGTAGCTCAGGACGAAAGCGCGGAGGATTTTTCACAACCCTCCGGTATCTCTCCAGCTTAAGCCCCGTCGAGATCGTTGCAGAGATCACCGATTTCCTTAATTTCTGGTATCGAACCCGAAACTGGAAAGCGATGCTCGCTATTCTCCCCCCCCTTCTTCTCCTCTTTGTTTTGGGTGGGTTCGTCCTCGCTGGTAAGTTTCGCTCGACTCAGTCCCTGAAGGAATGGTATCGCAACCAGGCCAACGAGATCACAGGAATGGCTTCGGATGGTTCCTCCGATTTATCGAAGGCGAACGACGAGAGAACCCCCGAAGAAGAGGCCAAGCTCGACCTTCTCTACAAACGGATTCTTCAAATCGGAGACGAGGATCAGGAAGCCCGCTACTTTGTTGCCGTCAACAACTTCAAGCAAGGGAAGAAAGAGATCGCGCGCTCGATGTTCGCAACCTTGGCCCCGGACGATCGCCCTGGCCTCGATTTGGCTCACGCTTGGCTCGCTTACGACATGTACGACCGCAGTCGCCAAGGGGAAAAGATTCCCGTTGAAATGCTAAAACATCACCTTGGACATGCTTTAGAGAACCCACGCACCAAGCCTCCGATAGAACTGTATGTTCTCTACGCGAAGATCCTCGAAAGTGAAAACAACCTTTCGGGGGCAGCACGCGTTCTGGCGAAGGCGAGCGAACGGGATCCGAAGCTCGTGCTCGAACCTATCCTCTTCTACGTTCGAAAAGGGATGCTTCGGCAGGCGATCGCCGAGGCAGATGCCCTCATCAATCGAGTACAACCTATAATTGCAAACCCCAAAACAGAACCAGAGAAATTGGTCCAAGCCTACCTTGATACGGCCCGAGCCTATCAAATCACCAATCGAATCGACGAGTCTATTCCGATTATCGAACGAGGATTGAAAATCGCTCCGACCTCCAAGGAGCTGAAACGCTCTCTCTCCGACAGCTATCGAGCAAAGTTCCGTGCCAGCCTTGCAGGTGGGGCGGACGGGAAAGTGCAAGCATCGCTTGAGCTCCTCAATAAGTCGATCGCAGCAGACCCGACCAACATCGCTACGCAGACGGAGCTTGAGATCCTCACGAAGTTGGGAATCGCCGATTCAGAAGAAAAACGCCAACGGTTGATCCGCTCTATCGCCTTGCACGGCGCGTCGGTCTCCATCCGAATGCTCCTCGCCGAATCAGCATTGCACCGTGGGGAAGTCGACTCGGCTATCAACGATTATGAAGTGGTCTTAGCGGACATGCCAGATATGACCATCGCGTTGAACAACCTTGCGATGATTTACGCAAAACATCCAAAGCCCCAGTTCGAGAAAGCGAAAGCTACGATTCAACACGCGATCGAATTGACCCCAGAAGTCGCCGAGTTCTATGACACCCAAGGGGACATTCAAAGTCTAGCCGGGGACGTGGCTGCTGCTATCCAAGCCTACCTTCTTGCGCTGGAACGAAGCCCCGAGCGAATCCGGACCCGCGATAAGCTCATCGCGCTTTACGCGCAGCAGGGAAACACCGAAGGGGTTCAACAGCAAAACGAAATCAAAGCTCGCGTCGAAGCCCGCATCAAAGAACTCCAAGCTCGCATGGAGGCTCAAGGGGCTGAGGCGTTGAAGAGCGACAAGCCCCAAGCTGAAGATGCTAAGCCAGCTGCGGAAGATAAGACACCCGAGAAGGAGTGAGTAGAAAGAGGAGAGCTACCCTCCACCTGTAGTCGTAGGGTGTGTGAAGTGGTCGCGGGCTTCCTTCTTAGGCTTGAGGGGTGAGGCTTGAGGCTTGAGGACGAAGGGGCTTCCATTTAACCGCAGGGGGCGCGGAAGCGTCAGGCCACTCCCGCCCTCCGAAACGGGGCGAGGGGAGCAGATCTCTAAAATCGCAGCGCGTACTAGGGCGCCAAAGCGGCGTCCGACGGGGGCGAGCCCCGGTCGGACAAGAAACGCCCACTTTCCCATTAAAATGGAAGCAGCGACCGCTTCACACACCCTACGAATACTCCACGCCCATCGCTGCGCTCTGAGCGTGCCACCCTTGCTGCGCGCTCTGGGCGTGCCACCCTTGCTGCGCGCTCCGGTCGTGCCACCCTTGTCTCCACTTCTAAAAGCGCGAAGCGGCCGAAGGTCGTTCCACCTCCGGTCGCTTCTTCAAACCCATTTATTCCTTAAGGCCTCTTCTTCCTTAAGCCTTTAGCCTTAAGCCTTACCCTAGTATCGATAGTTATCCGATTTGTACGGGCCGTTGACGTCGACGGAGATGTACGCGGCCTGAGCTGGGGAGAGGCGGGTAAGCTTCACGCCGAGCTTCTCCAGGTGAAGTCGTGCAACTTCTTCGTCGAGATGCTTTGGCAACGTGTAAACTTGCTTTTTATAAGTTCCCTTTTCACGTTCGTTCCAAAGTTCGAGCTGCGCAAGAACTTGGTTGGTGAAGCTGCTGCTCATGACGAAGCTTGGGTGACCAGTCGCACAACCGAGGTTCATCAAGCGTCCGTCGGCGAGGACGAGAATGCTGCGCTTCGTATCGGTGAAGGTCCATTGATCGAACTGAGGCTTGATGTTCTTCTTGACGATCTTGCCGGCCTTTTGAAGCTTCTCCAAACCAGCCATGTCGATTTCGTTGTCGAAGTGACCGATGTTGCTGACGATCGCCTTGTCCTTCATCTTCGCCATGTGAGCAGCGGTGATGATGTCGCGGTTCCCGGTGGTGGTGACGAAGATGTCGGCGGTTTCGACATAGTCTTCAAGCGTCTTGACTTCGTACCCTTCCATGACAGCTTGCAAAGCGCAGATCGGGTCGATTTCGGTGACGATCACACGGCAGCCTTGACCGCGAAGGGCTTGGCAGCAGCCTTTCCCAACGTCCCCGAACCCGCAAACGACGGCGATCTTCCCCGAGAGCATGACGTCGGTCGCTCGATTCAATCCATCGACGAGGGAGTGCCGGCAACCGTACAGGTTATCGAACTTGCTCTTGGTCACCGAATCGTTGACGTTGATCGCAGGGAAAAGGAGTTCACCACTCTTGGCCATCCCGTAGAGTCGCTTCACTCCCGTAGTGGTTTCTTCCGAGACGCCGAAGATCGCTTTCCCCATCGCGGTGTAACGTCCAGGATGGTTGGCGATTTCACTTCGGAGGGTCTCGAGGACGACGCCCCACTCTTCGGAATCGTTTTCAGGATCGAATTCGGGAACGACACCGGTCGGTTCGTACTTGGTTCCAAGGTGGATGAGCATCGTCGCGTCCCCACCGTCATCGACGATCAAATCAGGACCGGATCCGTCTGGCCAGGTCAACGCCTCGACAGTGCACCACCAGTATTCAGGGAGGGTTTCACCCTTCCAAGCGAAAACGGGGGTTCCGATCGGCTTATCCAAGCTCCCACCTCGCCCGACAACGACGGCAGCTGCGGCCGAGTCTTGGGTGGAGTAGATGTTGCAGCTAACCCAACGAACGTCGGCGCCGAGGTCGACCAAGGTTTCGATCAAGACTGCGGTCTGGACCGTCATGTGAAGGGAACCCATGATCTTCGCCCCAGCGAGAGGCTTCGATTGGCCATAGCGAGCTCGCAGGGCCATCAACCCTGGCATTTCGTCTTCCGCCAAGTCGATTTCCTTCCGTCCGAGGGAAGCGAGTTCTTCCGCTTTCTCTCGCTCTCCTGCAGCGAGTAGGTCGAAAGCTCGCACCTTGAATGGAAGACGTTCCCCAGCGGCAGCCGAGGCCGGCTTTGTGGATTTTGCAACAGTACTCATCGATAGACTCCTGAATAAATTCTTTAAACAACGAACACCGCTTGGGGTGCCCCAGCACGCGACGCGCCTAGATTATCCGCTCCCCTCGCCCCGCTTCGGGGAGAGGGGCCGGGGGTGAGGGGTAGAACTGTGCCATCGTTTCCTAGGTCGCTACCCCCTCATCCCCAGCCCTTCTCCCCCAAAGGGGGCGAAGGGAGCCCAATCCAAAGCTTCGCTTTGGTTTGCGATTGTGGCCCGGGCGTCTCGCCCGGAAGCAGCCTTAGCAACTCCGGGCGAGACGCCCGGGCCACGGCCATGAGCGATCACGGCCGCTCTATCATACCATCCGCTTATCCGGATAGGAAGATGAATATCAGCTCGCGAGCCGAATCGGGGTTGGAAACTCCAGGATGAACTTAGTTCCGCGCCCTACCTCGCTTTGAACGGTGATTCTCCCTCCATGGGCTTCGACGATCTTTCGGGCAGTGGGGAGCCCGAGCCCAGAACCTCCATGTTTGGTCGAATAGAAGGGCTCAAACATTCGCATCGCCGTCACCTCGTCCATCCCACACCCGGTGTCGATCATTTCCAACGCGACTCCCCCTGGTGTCGAATAGGTCCGAACCAGGAGTTCTCCTCCGTCGGGCATCGCTTCCATGGCGTTTTTCACCAAGTTGAGGAGAGCGGCTTGTAGAGAATCGCTATGGAGCTTGATGCTCGGGAGGTTGGGATCGAAAAAGGTTTGGAGCTCCACGTCGGTTTTGTCCGCCTGAGCCCGATAAAGGCTGAGAACTCGCTGGACTTGATCGTTGAGGGAGCCGACGGTCATTTCCAAGTCGCGCATCCGCGCAAACCTTAGGAAATCCCGGAGGAGCCCCTCCAAGCGATCGCATTGCTGCCGAATCATATCGACCTTGGCGATCGCTCTTCGCTGCCCAGGGAAGGGATGTTCCTCCAACTCCTCGCAGAGGAGATCGGAGTTCATATGGATCACCGAAAGAGGGTTTTTGATCTCGTGGGCCAACGAGCCGGCCAGTTCGGCCAGCTCGTTGTACTGCCGACGCAGTTCATCGGCCTGGTCCGGATGATTCACTCCTTGAGACTCGTCGGGCATATCCATGTTTACCTTGGTTTCACTTTCCAGCAGCTGACTTCTTTTTCCAGGATGACGATGAGCTTCAAATCGTCCTCATCGGAATCTCCTCCTGGAAGCAAAGTGGCTCCGTAGATCCGTTGCCCAAAGGACATTTGATCCGGGTAGCCTTCGAGGGTTTGCAAATGGAGAACACGGTTGGGGGCGGTCGCTAACCAATAGAAACGATTCTCTTTTGTCTGCGTCGCTGCCAATAGTTTGCATTGCTCGGGCAACACCGAAAGCGCTTGGCGCATGAGAGGGGTGAAATTCGAGTCCATCAAAATCGCCCCGGTTTCACCACTCGCAAATTTCTCCAAACCGACCAAATAGGCCTTCTCGCGTCCTCGCCCCCAGACCCAGTTCCCGTACTCGGGCTTGAAGGGGAGCTTGGTAGGGAGCTTAGGTTTCGCTCCGCTTCCTTCTTCTAACCAAGGCAAGTTTTCAATGGCTTGATCGCTCCATATTCCGTTCCAACCGACGAACTCCGCTCGATCGTTGATCGAAGGTACGATATTGACCATCTGAGCTCTTCCGCTTGCCGCGTCGACCTTCCGGACATCCATCCTTTGGTTCCCAGGATCGATTTCCAGATAGCGTCCTTGGTCGGTCGTGAGCCACAGGCGAGAGTTTCCTTCCTTGTTGACCCAAGTGGCCGTAAGAACCGATTCCCCGGGTTCGAGGGGAGTCTGAGTTGCTTCCTGCGCAGCAAAATCCCCCTTGAGGATATGGGGAGCGACAGCGTACCAAAACCTCGGTAGCCCCTCCGGGACGATCGCGACAAAATTGTGGGACCAAGGATCGGGAAGTACATGAATTCGAACCGCGTCGGTCGCTTGCTGGATCGGAATAGTCGCAACCGTGGTCCTTTTACCGGTCTGGTCGACGACGATCACGTTCCCGAGATCATCGAGGAGACTCGCCACGCGATACTGGTTCTCGGGCTTTGCAAAGACCTCATAACCAGGGATCGCATTGGATGCCGAATAAGGAGGGAAGGATTCCCCTGTCCCCGAAACCGTGCTGTTATCTAGCGGGGACCGCCACTCCATCTCCATCTCGTAAAAGCTAAGAGGAAAGTGAGGGATGGTTTGATGCATGACCGACAAGTTCGAAACCTGCGATCGATTGATGACGTTTCGATGGAGCCGCGATGCATATCGGGCTTCGTCGTCGACCGCATCTTTTCGCATCCGAGTGGCGATGTCGATCCCCTGATGAAGCTGTTCGACCTTTCTGAACAACACGGGAAAGTCGGTGAACCGGTCGATCGATTGAATGGTTCCATCCTTTCCGAGGATCACGGTGGTGTAGAGGAAGTTGACTCCGCATCGCTTGGCAAGTTCTCCCGAGGTATCAATCGCAACTGGCAAGCCACAATTCCATTCTGCCAACGCTTGTTTGATTTGTTCCTCCGGAATCTGCGTGACCAGTTGCGTCTCGACATAGGCCTTTAGTTGGTTGGCTTCCAGCTCTTTTTGAAACTTGACCAAATCATCGACGAACTCACGACCAGCTAGGGAGTTGTCGATCCAATGGAGAAGAGTAATTGGAGTGCGGCGTTGCGATGTGTCTAGGATCTCTTTCCCGTTTTGATCCTTCAGGACCGTTGGCTGGGGCAGGGTCGCGAGTTGGGGGGGGAGGATGCGAGGAGGCGGGTTGATAAAGCGGCGAACGAGAACCTCTTCCCCCGAGCGAGGCAACGACCATTTGCTCCAATCGACAGGCGTGTTTACCTGGGCGTTCACCAAATCGATCGAAAAGAGGGGATCGGGTCGATCTTTGCTATCTTCGGTTTTCTCGATTTGAAAGTAGGGCTCGGAAGGCAACTCGCAGCGAAGGATCAGTTTTCGAGCTTCATCGATCCAAAGAACGAAACGACCTTGGGCTTGGGCCACTTCGACTTTGCGGCAGGGGATGCGGTCGAATATGTCGGTTTCTCCCAGCCGTAGTTGAGCTTGCTCAGGATTCAACCAATCGGAAAGTGGATTTCCGGCGAGCAACAGCTCTAGGCTCAATGGGATCCCGATGCCACGCTTTTCCAAAACGTTGGAGAGATGGTCTTCCATTAGCCAAGACCAAGTGATCTGGTCGGGACGTGGACGGACGAGGCGTTGATTGTCGAAGGGGCGGGGAACTCCCCTTTCCGAATTCGAGTCCCCGGCGATGGACTCAAATGTTTGCTCGGTCCACCCAGAGCTGATTTGGGTCGTACGGATCGCTAGTTTGTTGGGGCGCTCCCATGCGACTCGGAGCGGAGTCGTCTCCAGGTTGGAAGATCCGCTCCCAGTTCCGTTGTCGCCGGGTGGAGCAGGGAGCTCGACTCGGAGGACTCCCTCGTCTTGGTAGGAGGAGGCATTCTGGTAGGTTGCGATGCACTGTTCTATGAGGAGTTTTGCTTCGCTCGCCGTCCCATCCACAGCTAAGGGGACCGCCCCTTCGGGAGGTGCCGCAGAAGAAGCCTGAGGGGTCGTTGGCCCAGAAGCGGGATTCGACTCCTTTTTCTCGGGTGACAGAGAGGCGATGGTGTTGTCGGGAACACGGCTCGCTTCATTTTGCTCCCCGGTGGATGGGGGCGAAGAGGTATTTTCGGGAGACGTACCCTCCTGTTTACTCGCCGGTTTCGGGCTACAGCCTACGACTAAGCACAATACGATTCCCAGAGGAACGCACCATTTCGCCCCCCATGCGATAAGTTGCACGATTTCAAAAGATCGATTGCGATTCGACATAGTACCTCTAGAACTTGCAACATTTACACCAACCAAGCCCCAAGGCCCGCAAGGGCCACACTTAGCCTAGCCCGACGCATCCATGCGAACTTAGATTGTTTGGGCAATTGGCCCCGAGTACAAGCCCGACGCGCAAGTTTTGAAGGTGCGGTATTTTGGGGATTCGCCACTACAGGGGAATAAACCACGAATCGAACGAATCTTACGAATCAGGCTTGAGGTGGGCTGTCAAAAGGTTGGTGTTGTGGGGATTCTAGGTTTGCGCAAGTTTCGTTCTCTGATTTGCTTCTTGTCCGACCGGGGCTCGTCCCCGTCGGACACCGCTTTGGTGCCCTAAAGCACCGTGCTTTTAGATATCCGCTCCCCTCGCCCCTTTTAGGGGAGAGGGGCTGGGGGTGAGGGGTAGGAGTGTTAGAAACAATGGCCAAGTTTCTCGCTTGCTGCTTGGTAACTCGAACGCTTCTGCGATCCCTCCGGGATACCAGAGGGATGCAAAACTTATCCTCGAGTTCTCCTCTGCGAACCTCCGCGTCCCCTGCGGTTAACAAGGAATAAA